>NZ_QOAY01000021.1:13917-22474 GCF_003314775.1 Microbacterium sp. H6
ACCATGGGCCACCAGATCGCGCCGGAAACCTGGGTGAAGTATGCGTCGGGCTTGCCGAAGTCGAGGAGCTTCTCGAGGTCGAGCGGGTGCGAGTCGTTCTGGTTCAGCATCGAGCCGGTGCCGTCGTCGACGCTCAGCGAGGAGTCGCCGATCGGCCCGTCGCTGGGTGCTCGGAGCGGCGTGACCATCATCTTCAGCTCGCCCCGCTGGATCACCTGTCCGGCCGGGGCGTAGGTGATGTTCGTGTAGCCGAGCGCGCGGATGTCCTTCTCGAGATCATCCGTCGGGTACTCGGGCAGCAGCACCTCGATGTCCTTGCGGATGTACCGCTCGAGGAGGCGCGGGTCGAAGTGGTCGCGGTGGCGGTGCGAGATCCAGAGGAAGTCGGCGTCGCGGCCGTAGCGCTCCCAGTCAAGGCCGCGGTTGTCGGGGAACGGGAACCATGATCCGTAGAACGACGGTCCGAGGACCGGGTCACAGATGATGTTCCCGCCGACCGTCTCGATGAACATCCCGGCGTGGCCGAGTCCCGTGATCCGCATTGCATTCCTCCCGAAAGTGAACCGTTCGATTGTACCGAGGGGTCCCTGTGCGACCGGTCGGCACCGCCGTGAGTATTCCGGTCAGCCGTCGAACAGCCCGCGGATATCGTCGGCGGAGAGCGACTGCGCGAACAGCGCCTCGTCGTCCAGTACCGCGGTGAACAGCCGTGCCTTGCGGCGCTGCAGGTCGAGCACCTTCTCCTCGATCGTGCCGGTGGCGATCATCCGATAGACGAACACCTGGCTGTCCTGGCCGATGCGGTGCGTGCGGTCGACCGCCTGCGCTTCGGCGGCCGGATTCCACCACGGGTCGAGCAGGAACACGTAGTCGGCCTCGGTCAGGGTGAGACCGAATCCTCCGGCCTTCAGGCTGATCAGGAACACGGGCTGCTCGCCGGACGTGAACCCGTCGACCACCTGCTGGCGATGCCGCGTGGAACCGTCCAGGTGCGTGTACGGGATGCCTGCGGCGTCGAGGCGGGCCGCGGCCAGGTCGAGGAACGACGTGAACTGGCTGAACACGAGCGCACGGTGGCCTTCCGCCTGCAGCTCGATAACCCGCTCGATCAGCACGTCGAGCTTGCGGGAGCCGATCTTCGCGTCTTCGGGATCGATCAGCGCCGGTGCGAGGCTGAGCATGCGCATCAGGGTGAGCGAGCGGAACACGATGAATCGGTTGCGATCGAGGTCTTCCAGCAGCCCGAGGACCTTCTGGCGTTCGCGCTGCAGGACCACGTCGTAGAGGGCGCGGTGGGAGGCACTGAGTTCGACCTCGAGGATCTGCTCCTGCTTCGCCGGCAGGTCCGGCGCCACGATCTCCTTCGTACGCCGGAGCAGGAGTGGTCGGATGCGCCGACGCAGCTGCTCGAGACGACGCTGGCGATAGGCTCCGCCCTCCTCGTTCTCCGGCACCTTGCCCTGCTCGATCGGCTGGATGTACTGCTCGCGGAACTTCCGTGCAGAGGCGAAGAGTCCGGGAGCGGTGAGCTTCAGCAGAGCCCAGAGCTCGCTGAGGCTGTTCTCCATCGGTGTTCCGGTGACGGCGAACGTCACATCCGCTCGGAAGGAGGCGACGGCCCGGTGCAGCTTGGTCTCCGGGTTCTTCACGAACTGTGCTTCGTCGAGGATCAGACCCGCCCAGTCGATGCCCGCGTACTCGACCTCGTCGAGACGGGCGACAGCATAGCTCGTGATGACGACATCGGCCCCACGGATGCCCTCGTCGAGGGACGGGCCCTGTGTGGACCCCCGCAGTAGCACCCGCAAGGTCGGGGCGAACAGCGCCGCCTCGTTGCGCCAGGTGGCGAGCACCGAGGTGGGAACCACCACGAGGAAGGGCCGCCGCTCCCCCGCTTCCCGCGCGTGCACGATGAGTGCCAGCAGTTGGAGCGTCTTGCCGAGACCCATGTCGTCGGCGAGGATGCCACCGAGGCGATGGCTCCACAGGAAGACGAGCCAGTCCAGCCCTTCACGCTGGTACGGACGGAGGTCGGCAGTGATACCCGACGGCACGGCGACGACAGGCACCGAGGCGGCGGTGCGCAGGCCCTCGGCGGTCGCGCGCCAGGTGACGGCGGGCAGAGCTTCATCCGCGAGGTCTTCGAACTCCTCCCAGAGGTCCGTCTGGTAGCGGCTGATCCGCGGGCCGGTCTCCCATTCCTCGAGCTCCCCTGCCTCGTCGATCAGCTCGCGCAGCCGATCGAGGGCACGATGATTCAGCGAGAAGTAGCTGCCGTCGACGAGGAGGAGCTTCTTCCGGCCCCTGCTGAGCGCCGTGAACAGCGGTTCGAACGGGATGGTGCGTCCGTCGATCTTGACCAGGACTCCGAGATCGAACCAGTCCCGGTCGCTGCTCTCCACGGTCGACACCGTGATCTCGGGCTCTCCCGTGAGCTCGTGATAAGTCTTCCGACGCCCCGAGACCACGACCACGACGCCCTCGGCCTCGAGAGCGGGCACGAGGCGTGTGACGAACTCGGCGGCCGAGACATCATGGAACGAGCCTGTCGAGGCGAGCTCTTCTCCGAGATGATCGGCCCACACCGCACGCAGAGTCTCGCGGAGCACATCTTCGGCGGCGGTGTCGCGCACGGCATCCCCGTCCTGCGCGAACGGAACCCTTCCGAAGCCGCGATACTCCCACTCGAACATGTACTTGACGGTGTCGCCTCTAAGGAATGACAGCGCGAGCACCGGGCGCGGGGCGGGCAGTGCGGGGAGCTCGACACGACCGGTCGGGCGCACCTCGATCCGACGTGCCAGCAGCGGGTAGGCGTCACGGAAGAACGCGCCCTCGTCTCCCGGGGGAACCTCGAGACCTGTCCTCGCACCGAGCAGGGCGTGCACCGGCTCGCTGAGTGGCACCTCGGCGAGCGTCACCCTGATCGCACTCCCCCGCTGGGAGATCTCGTACACACCGCTGTGTCCGATGGTCTGCACCGAGGAGGGTTCCGCATCGTGCCCGTCGATCACGATGTGAGGGTGCACGGTGAGACCTCCGTCGTCGCCGCGTCCGACGGTCGCGCGGATCTCGGCACGATCGGCGAGCACGACGGTCGTGCTCTTCTGCATGGCGACGAGAGGGATCCCGACCTCCGAGGCGGCGCGAAGATGTCCCCAGAGGAGCCCTGACTCGATCAGATCGGCGACGAGCCAGTCGCCGGCTGTGCCGGACAGGAGCGTGTCACGCGCGATGCTGAGCAGGTCGGCGAACCACCGTGAGCGATCACGTCCGTACTGCGTCGGCGAGCGTCGTACCGCGTCCCAGGTCGCAGTCCCCTGCACCCAGGACCCGGTCGAGAGGCTCTGCTCGAGCGGCCGGATCCCGAGCAGGATCTCGCCTGTGCGTGTCGCGACGTCGCGGGCGGTCGCGGTCCGTTGGGGACGGGATGCCCACGGATTCGCCCCGCGGCCGTCGCGCACTCTGAGTTCGATGCCGAGCGCGAGCGGCGTGTCGGCGTCGACGCGCGCCGGACCGAGGATGCTCCTCCAGTTCGCCGACGACGCGTCTTCCGGACGAGTCGGGTCAGAAGCGAGGGACATGCAGCCATCCTCTCCGACACCGCCGACAGTGCAGTCACCGACAGTGCCGCCACCGACAGGGCTGCCGTGTGCGACGGATCAGGCGGCTCGGGCCACCCGCGCGAGGACGCCGTGCACGAAGGCCCCGGAGTCGTCGGTCGAGAACTCCTTCGCGAGCTCCACCGCCTCGTCGATGGCGACGGCAGTGGGAACCTCGTCGTTGTGGAGGATCTCCCACACGGCGATGCGCAGCAGGGCGCGGTCGACAGCGGGCATCCGCTCGAGCTTCCAGTCCCTGCTGTGGGTCGTGATCTGCTCGTCGATCTCGTCGCGCGAGTCGATGATGCCGTCGACGATCTCACGGGCGTACAGCCACGAGGCCTCACGGGCGGGCTCGCTCGCCGCGCGTTTCGCCTCGGCAGCCAGCGTCACCGCGAGGTCGTCTCCTCGCACGTCAGAGGAGAACAGGATGTCGAGAGCGCGCTTGCGCGCCTTCGTCCGGGCGCTCACGCCTTACTTCTCGCGGCCGAGGTAGTCACCCGTGCGAGTGTCGACCTTGACCTTCGTGCCGCTCTCGACGAACAGCGGCACCTGGATCTCGTAGCCGGTCTCGAGCGTGGCGGGCTTGGTCCCGGCCGAGGAACGATCGCCCTGCAGGCCAGGCTCGGTGTAGGTGATCTCGAGGACCACCGACGCCGGCAGGTCGATGTACAGCGGGTTGCCGTTGTTCAGGGCGATCGTGACGTTCTGGTTCTCGAGGAGGAAGTTCTTCGCGTCGCCGACCGTGGCGGCGCCGACCGTGATCTGGTCGAAGTCGGTCTGATCCATGAAGACGTAGCCGTCGCCGTCCGTGTACAGGTACGTGTAGTCGCGGCGGTCGACGTTCTCGATCTCGATCTTCGCGCCGGCGTTGTAGGTGCGGTCGACGACCTTGCCGGAGACGACGTTCTTGAGCTTGGTGCGCACGAACGCACCGCCCTTGCCGGGCTTGACGTGCTGGAACTCGATGACGCTCCAGAGCTGCCCGTCGATGCTGAGGACGACGCCGTTCTTGATGTCTGCGGTAGATGCCATGCGCTGCGAGTTCCGTTCGTGAGTCTGCGGGGTCGGGCGGAGCCGACAGTCGATTCTAAGGGATGAGTGCTGCGAGCTGCCGCACGGCGTCCGCGTAGCCGTCCACTCCGCGCCCGACGACGCGCACGGCGGCGACGTCGTCGAGGTACGAGTGGTGCCGGAACGCCTCTCGAGCGTAGACGTCGGAGATGTGCACCTCGGCGAAGGGCAGGGACACTCCGGTGAGCGCGTCGCGAAGGACCACGGACGTGTGCGTGAGTCCGCCCGGATTGATCACGATGGCCACGCAGTCTTCGCGTGCCGCGTGGATCGCGTCGATCAGCACCCCCTCGTGATTGCTCTGCACTGCGCGCACCTCGAAGCCCACGTCCGCCGCGGCATCGGCGGTGAGGCGCTCGACGTCGGCGAGCGTCGCGGTGCCGTAGATCTCCGGTTCGCGCGAGCCGAGCAGATTCAGGTTCGGCCCGTTGACGAGGAGGATGCGTCGGGTCACGCGCCCACCTCCTGGTAGGCGGCGAACATCAGCGATTCGTCCGGGGCCTGCAGCACCGTCGGCTTCGCGATGTCGTCGAGCAGGATGAACCGCAGCATGCCTCCGCGGCTCTTCTTGTCGCGCTGCATCGTGGCGAGCAGCTGCGGCCAGGCACCGGCACGGTACGACGTCGGAAGTCCCAGCGATTCCAGGATGGTGCGGTGGCGCTCGGCTGCCGTGTCCGACAGCCGTCCCGCGAGACGCGAGAGCTCGGCCGCGTACAGCATGCCGACCGAGATCGCGGCGCCGTGACGCCACCGGTAGCGCTCCGCGTGCTCGATCGCGTGGCCGAGTGTGTGGCCGTAGTTGAGGATCTCCCGCAGTCCGGCCTCGCGGAAGTCGTCCGACACGACCTCGGCCTTCATCCGGATCGCGAGCTCGACGGCACGACGGAACTCCTCGGTCGTCGGGTCCACGGCGCGTGCGGGATCTGCTTCGACGATGTCGAGGATCTCGGGCGCCCAGATGAAGCCGGCCTTCACGACCTCCGCGAAGCCCGCCGTCGCCTCGTTCGGGCTCAGGCTGGCGAGTTCGTCGAGGTCTCCGACCACAGCCGTCGGTGCCCAGAACGCTCCGACGAGGTTCTTGCCCTCGGCCGTGTTGACACCTGTCTTGCCGCCGACAGCCGCGTCCACCAGTCCGAGAACGGTCGTCGGCACCTGGATGAGCTGCACGCCGCGGAGCCAGGTCGCGGCGACGAAGCCGGCGAGGTCGGTGACGGAGCCCCCGCCGTAGCCGATCACGGCATCGGAACGTGTGAAGTCGGCCTGACCCATGACCTGCCAGCAGAAGGCGGCGACCTCGATCCGCTTGCCCTGCTCGGCATCGGGGATCTCGGCGAGGAGCACCTCGCGCGGCCCATCGGCAGCATCGGCGAGGAGGCGGTCGCGCAGTTCAGCAGCGCGGGCCGCGAGGGTCGGCGGGTGCACGACGAGCACCTTGCGCACCCCCGGTGCGAGCGCGGCCGAGACCCGATCGAGGATCCCCCGTCCGACCGTGATGTCGTAGGCGTCGTCTCCGGTGACGCTGATGGTCGTCGTGCTCATCGCTGCTCTCTCCTCCATGCCACGATGTCGTCCGCGATCTTCTGCATCGGACGACGTGAGGTGTCGAAGGTGGCCGAGGAGACCTCGTCGTACCACCCTCGACGCTCCTCAAAGATCTTCTTCCAGCGCTCCAGCGGGTCCTCCCCCGCCAGCAGCGGACGGCTGCTGCCGCGCAGCCGATCGGCGACGGCCTCGGGACTCACGGTCAGGAACACCACCGGATGCTCGACGAGCAGATCCCGCGTCGCGGCCTTCGTCACCGCGCCTCCGCCGAGCGATATCACTCCCCCTTCGGAGAGCGCCTCGGCCACGGCCGCCCGCTCGAGGTCGCGGAAGTGCTCCTCGCCGTGCTGCTCGAAGATCACCGAGATCGGACCGTGAGCGGCGACGATCCGCTTGTCGGTGTCGATGAAGTCGACTCCGAGCCGACGCGCCACCCGCCGACCGACACTGGTCTTGCCGGCGGCCATCGGACCGACCAGCACCAGCGTCAGCGGATCAGCCGCGCTCGTCATGCGCGATGAGCGCCGCCTCGGACGCGGGGGTCGTGCGCAGCTCTTCGGGGATGCCAGCCAGGTATCCGTCAAGGTTGCGACGGGTCTCGCGGATGCTGTCTCCGCCGAACTTCTCCAGCACGGCGTTCGCGAGCTCGACCGCGACCATGGCCTCGGCGACGACGCCCGCCGCAGGCACGGCGCACACGTCGGATCGCTGGTGGTGGGCGGTGGCATCGTCTCCGGTGGAGATGTCGATCGTCCGCAGCGCATGCGGCACGGTGGCGATCGGCTTCATCCCTGCGCGCACGCGGAGCACCGTCCCCGTCGACATGCCGCCCTCGGTGCCACCGGCTCGATCGGAACCGCGGGTGATGCCCTCGGCGGTGGCGAAGAGCTCGTCGTGCGCCGCAGACCCCCGTCGGCGCGTGGTCTCGAAGCCGTCGCCGACCTCGACCCCCTTGATGGCCTGGATGCTCATGAGCGCCTGCGCGAGGCGCGCGTCCAGGCGACGGTCCCAGTGCACGTGGGAGCCCAGTCCGGGCGGCAGCCCGTACGCGAGGA
This sequence comes from Microbacterium sp. H6, assembly GCF_003314775.1. Classification (NCBI taxonomy): domain Bacteria; kingdom Bacillati; phylum Actinomycetota; class Actinomycetes; order Micrococcales; family Microbacteriaceae; genus Microbacterium; species Microbacterium sp. H6. Next base: position 21,191 of record NZ_QOAY01000021.1, read on the forward strand.
CCTCGACGATGCCACCGAGGGTGTCGCCGTCCTTCTTGGCGTCGTCCACCTCAGCGACCATCAGCGCGGAGGTCGTCGGGTCGAAGCACCGGAGCGGATCCGCGTCCAGAGCATCCACGTCGTCCGGTGTGGGCAGCGACGATCCCTCCGGCACGCGGACCGGACCGATCGACAACGTGTGGCTGACGAGCCGGATACCGAGCTCGCCGAGGAACGAACGGGCGATCGCACCGAGTGCGACGCGTGCGGCGGTCTCCCTGGCGCTCGCCCTCTCGAGGATCGGACGGGCCTCGTCGAAGTCGTACTTCTGCATGCCGACGAGGTCGGCGTGACCAGGACGTGGACGCGTGAGGGGTGCGCTGCGGCCACGGGACTTGTCCGTGAGCTCCACCGGCTCGGGGTTCATGACCTCGATCCACTTCGGCCACTCGGTGTTGCCGATCCGGAGCGCGATCGGACTGCCGAGGCTCTTCCCGTGTCGCACGCCGCCCGAGATCGTCAGCTCGTCCTGCTCGAACTTCATCCGTGAACCGCGACCGTAGCCCAGCTTGCGCCGAGCCAGATCGGCCTGGATGGCCTCGGAGGACACAGGGACGCCGGAGGGCAGTCCCTCCATGACGGCGATGAGTTCTGGGCCGTGCGATTCGCCGGCCGTGAGCACGCGGAGCATTGCTCCAGTCTCCCACGGGTTCGACCTGCCCCGCGCCGCGTTTCGTCGTCCGCGCCGACCGTCTCAGAGAGCGGCGCGCATGGCGGCGATCACAGAGTCCTCGTCCTGCAGCGCGATCGCCGGATCTCCGTTCCGGAAGATGCGGATCTGGCGCACGGCCTGGTGCAGCAGCATGCCGAGTCCGGAGATGGCACGGTCTCCGCCCCACAGCGCGGCGAGGGCAGATGGCCAGGGTGCGTACGCCACGTCGAAGAGGACTCCGCCTGACGCGGCCAGTGCTGCGGCGACATCCGCGGAGAGCTCAGCGCCTCCGGGCAGCGTCGCCACGGTGAGGTCCACGTCAGTCAGCGGCGCGTCGAAGGAGTCGACGTCGACGATCACTCCGAGCCGTTCACCGAGTTCCACGAGTGCGGCAGCGGCTTCGGGGCGCCGCGCTCGGACGTCGACACGCACGGCGCCGAGCTCGGAGGCGGCGACGAGTGCGGACGACGCCGTGGCTCCCGCGCCGAGGATGCGCACCTGCCCCGCCTCGGGCACGTCGGCCTCGGTGAGAGCGTCGACGATGCCACCCACATCGGTGTTGAAACCGGCGAGATGCTCCCCCAACAGGAGCG
>NZ_QOAY01000021.1:22494-23875 GCF_003314775.1 Microbacterium sp. H6
GTTGACCGCTCCGGTCAGCTCTGCGTGACGATCGACCGTCACCGCCGCACGGAACGCCGCCTCCTTCAGGGGCATGGTCAGCGAGAGGCCGCGCCACGTGTCGTCCAGCCCCGCGAGTGCCGGCTCGAACTCCTCAGCGGCGACTTGACGCCGGCCATAGACCCAGTCGAGTCCGAGCACGCGATATGCAGCGGCATGGAGCGCAGGCGACTTGGAATGCCCGATGGGATCGCCCCAGACCGCCAGACGAGACCGCGTCACCGGCTCAACAACCGGCGTCGGGGTTCGCCCGGCACCACTCGCGCCATTTCTCGATGCCCTGCTCGTGCTCGGCCATCGTTTCGGAGAACTGCGTCTCCCCCGTCGCCAGGTTGATCGTGACGAAGTACAGCCACGGGCCGTCGGCGGGCGCCATCGCGGCCTTGATGGCGGCATCGCTCGGGCTGGCGATGGGCGTGAGCGGCAGACCGGTGCGCACATAGGTGTTCCAGTCGTTGTCGTCCTCCAGAGCTTCCTTGGAGCTCGAGACGACCCCCTCATGCAGCGAGCCGTACCCGTACTGCGCCGTCGAGTCCATCTGCAACTTCATGTCGATGTCGAGACGGTTCTGGATGACCCGCGACACCTTCGCGAAGTCGTCGAGCCGGCCTTCGCGCTGGATGATCGACGCGATCGTGAGGATCCGCTCCGCATCGGCCGCGGGCACGCCTGCCGCGTCGAGCGATTCCCGCGTGCGGTCCACCATGCGCTGGATCACCTGCGGCGCCGTTACTCCCGGGTCGAACTCGTACACCGCGGGGAACAGCCAGCCTTCCAGACTCGGTGCGTCCACTCCGTACGCCGAAGGATCCTGAACCGCCGCTTCGAAGTCGGCCAGCGGAAGACCGAGCGTCTCGGCCATACCGGGGAGCGACGAGACGATCGTCCCGCCCTCGGAGACGGAGACGGCGTTGGCCATCTTGTTGCCATCGTCCTTCAGCGCCGCCAGGGCGGCTTCTGCCGTCATCTTCTTCTGTAGGCGGTACACGCCCGGATAGAAGGTCACGGCGAGGTTCTCGTCGACGATGTAGTCGTAGAAGACGTCTTCGGTCTTCGTCACACCGGCTTCATAGAGGGCGGTGGACACAGGACCCCCGGTGTCCCCCTGCTTGATGGTGACGAGGGCTTCGCCGTTGGCCAGCCCGGGCTCCCAATCCTTCGACTCGCCCCACCCCATCGCATCACTGATCTTGTCGCCGTAGGTGTTCCACACCCACGCGCCGCCGGCGGCGATCCCGCCGAAGATCGCGAGAACGATCACGAGCGCGATCAAGCAGCCCTTCCGCCGCTTCTTCTTCTTGGGCTTCGCGTCGACGTTCTCATCGTGGGGGACGAAGAGGGC
>NZ_QOAY01000272.1:0-243 GCF_003314775.1 Microbacterium sp. H6
AACGCACGAACGGTTCCACGGCTCCCGCCACCCGCGGGGCGGTGTGCAGGGTCACCACGGCCACGGTCGCGCCGCTCTCGCGGTCGATGCGCGCGATGTCGGCGGCGACGCGGCGCAGGTCGTCGACGGCTGCCGCGCGACCCGTTTCATCGGTCGACGCCAGACCATATCGCGAGTCGCTCCCCAGGCGCCCCATCACGAAGGGGATCGGCGTCACGGCGAGCGGCACGGCGGGCACGTTCG
>NZ_QOAY01000272.1:333-1588 GCF_003314775.1 Microbacterium sp. H6
CCGGCGACCCCGGGAAGCGCACACAGCGCGGGCAGCAGCTCCCCTTCGAGCTCCGGGTCCCAGCGCGCGTGCGCCGGAGAGGCTGGATAGGCGCTGACGAGGACGGGCGCAGTCATGCGCGGGCTCGCGCGACCGCATCGGCGAACCACGTCGTGATCGTCGAGGGATGCGTGATGGCGGTGCCGACACAGACGGCGAAGGCACCAGTGGCGATCGCGTCCGCGGCCTGCGCCGGCGTGTGGATGCGCCCCTCGGCGACGATCGGACGACGGCAGCGGGCCGCCATCAGCTCGATGAGCTCGAGATCGGGGCCGGTGGTCTTCGGGCGCTCGCCCGTGTAGCCGGACAGGGTGGTGCCGAGGATGTCGGCGCCCGCCTCTTCTGCGGCGAGCGCATCGTCGAGCGAACCGCAATCGGCCATGATCAGGGCGTCGGTGTGCGTGCGAAGACCCTGGATCGTCTCCCCGAGAGTCAACCCGTCCGGACGATCGCGACGGGTGCCGTCGACCGCGATGATGTCGGCTCCCGCGTCGGCGACGGCCCTGGCATGGTCGAGCGTCGGAGTGATGAACACGTCGCGATCGCCGTCCTTCCACAGACCCACGACGGGCACGGGGAGGTGGGCCGTCGCACGGATGTCGCCGATTCCCTGCACCCGGATGCCCGCGGCACCCCCGACGAGGGCAGCCGCGGCCACCTGGGCCATCGTCCGCGGGTCGCGCATCGCCTCACCGGGGTAGGCCTGGCACGAGACGATCAGGCCGCCACGCAGCTGCTCGAGGTGGTCGGCGAGTCTCATGGGTTCCTCCAGACGGATGCCGCAGCTCCCCGCAGCGGGGCGTCGTCGCCGAGAGTACCCGGCAGGATGGGCGTGCTCTGCAGCGCATCGATCGCCTCGGCGTGGAAGGCGTCGCGCATCGGGCGCCACCAGTCCTCACCGATGTTCGGCACGCCGCCGGTGACCACGATGCGCTCGGGATCGAGGATCGTGGCCGCTCCCGCGATGGCGCGTCCGACCGCTGCGGCTGACTCGCCGATGGCGCGGCGGGCGATGGGGTCACCGGCAACGGATTCCGCCGCGATCCCCCGGGCATCGGTGATCCCGGGGTCTCCTCCGAGCGAGAGGAAGTGCCGGTGCATGCCGATGCCGGAGCCGATCGCCTCGAGGTGTCCGGGTCTGCCGCAGGGGCAGCGCAGGTGTGCGGCTCCCGGCACCGGGAGGTGCGCGATCTCCCCCGCGACGTGATGCGCTCCG
>NZ_QOAY01000207.1:0-3121 GCF_003314775.1 Microbacterium sp. H6
AGGCCGGAGGCCGCCGCGCCGGCGCGCAGCGCGACGTCTCCCGGGAGCAGCACATCCGGATCGCCGAGCACACGCATGCGCACGTAGTCGGCTGTCCAGGGTCCGATGCCGGGCATCGCGAGCAGGGCAGCACGCTGGTCGACGCCGTCATCTCCGACCGTGAGCGTCAGGGATCCGTCGGCGAGAGCGGCCGCAGCGCCGGTGATCGCGCGGATACGGGCGGCCGGCCCTCGCAGCACCTCGGCTCCATGGGCGGCGATCGCCGTCATCGTCGGGAAGAGCAGTCCGTTCTCGGTGCGCTCCCCCAGCGCCTCGGTGAGTGCCGTGAGCGCGGTTCTGGCGGCGACCACGGTGATCTGCTGCCCCACCATGGCGCGGATGAGCATCTCATGCGGATCAGCCGACCCCGGCACGCGGATGCCGGGGGTGCGCGCGACGAGCGGCGCGATCTCGTCGTGTTCCGAGAGCGCCTCGTCGATCGCCAGCGGGTCGGCATCGAGGTCGAAGATGCGTCGCACGGTCGAGACCAGCGGTGCCAGGTCCCCCAGCCGCGCGACGCGTGCCCGCAGGTGCAGGCGCTCACCCTCCTCCTGACGCACCTCGAACCAGGCGGGACCACCGGCCATGCGGAGGTGACGCGAGAAGGACGTCGCCATGGTCTCTTCGACGCCGGGGATCGCACGCGCCGCCATCCAGGCGAAGACGCCGCTCGCGTCGAGTGGACCGCGATAGGGCAGCACGAGGTCGATCGAGCCGGGAGCCGCGGACGCCGGAAGCCGTCGCCGCGCCCTGAGCTCCCCCGGCGTGAGGCCGAAGACCTCGCGGATCGTGTCGTTGCACTGTCGGATGCTTGCGAACCCGGCGGAGAACGCGACATCCGAGATGGGCATGTCGGTGCCGACGAGGAGCATGCGCGCGGTGTGCGCCCTGTGTGCCCGCGCCAGTGCGAGCGGCCCGGCGCCGAGTTCGGTGGTCAGCAGCCTCGTGAGGTGCCGACCGGAATAGCCCAGTCGCGCGGCCAGGCCCGGCACGCCCTCCCGTTCCACGACGCCGTCGGAGATCAACCGCATCGCTCGCGCGGCGGTGTCGCCGCGGATATCCCACGCCGGCGAGCCGGGAGCGGCCTCGGGCAGGCAGCGCTTGCAGGCGCGATACCCGGCCTCGTGCGCTGCGGCGCTGGTCGGATAGAACGTCACGTTCTGGGGTTTGGGCGTGCGCGCGGGGCAGCTCGGACGGCAGTAGATCCCGGTCGAACGGACGGCCGTCACGAACTGCCCGTCGAAGCGGGTGTCGCGCGCGCTGATCGCACGGTAACGCTCGTCGAAGTCCGTCACGGGGAAGCTCATGCCTCCACTGTGTCACGCCCCACCGACAACGACTGGCGGAAATCGGACATGACTGTCCGGGCACGAACGCCGAGACCCACCCGCCTCGCCGACACCCATCGCCGCCGCAGTGGGCGCGTGTGGGTCTCGGCGTGGAGAGTGGGTCTCGAGGTATGCGCAGGCGCGCGTTCAGTGGAAGAAGTGGCGCTCACCGGTGAAGAACATCGTGACGCCGGACTTGCGCGCCGCGTCCACGACCTCCTCGTCGCGCACGGAACCGCCCGGCTGCACGATCGCCGTGACGCCGGCATCGATCAGCACCTGAGCGCCGTCGGCGAAGGGGAAGAACGCGTCGGAGGAAGCGACGGATCCGGCCGCCCGGTCCCCTGCACGCTCGACCGCGAGGCGGCAGGAGTCGACGCGGTTGACCTGGCCCATGCCCACGCCCACCGTGGCGTTGTCCTTCGCGAGCACGATCGCGTTCGACTTGACCGCTCGGCAGGCCTTCCACGCGAAGATGAGGTTCTCCATCTCCTCGTCGGTCGGACGCTCACCCGAGACCAGCTCCCAGTTCTTCGCGACGGAGACGATGTCGTCGGGGAACCGGTCGGCATCCTGCAGCAGCAGCCCACCGGAGACGAGACGCACGTCCATGCGCTCCTGCTGCCAGTCCTCGGGCAGCTGCAGCAGGCGCAGGTTCTTCTTCGCCTTGAACACCTCGAGCGCCGCGGGCTCGAACGACGGCGCGACGATGACCTCGGTGAAGATGTCCTTGAGGTTCTCGGCCATCTTCAGCGTGACTGTGCCGTTGGCCGCGATCACACCACCGTATGCCGAGACGGGGTCGCACTCATGCGCACGCAGGTGGGCGCTGGCGATCGGGTCGAGCGCGTTCGGCGCCGTGGTCGCGATACCGCACGGGTTGGCGTGCTTGATGATGGCGACAGCCGGCTTGACCATGTCGTATGCCGCGCGCAGGGCGGCATCGGCGTCGACGTAGTTGTTGTACGACATCTCCTTGCCCTGCAGCTGCGTGGCCTGGGCGATGCCGTGTCCACCGGCGCGCGTGTAGATCGCGCCGCGCTGGTGCGAGTTCTCGCCGTAGCGGAGCGTCGCGAGCCGCTCAGCCTGGATCGTGAGATGCGTCGGCAGATCGCCGTCATCCTGCAGCGTCCCCTCGGCGAACCACGAGGCGACCGCGGTGTCGTACGCCGCTGTGTGCGCGAATGCTCGGGCGGCGAGCTCACGACGCTGCGTCAACGAGGTGCCGCCCTCGCCGATCGCCGCGATGATGCCGGGGTACGACTGCGGCGAGACGACGATCGCCACGTTCGCGTGGTTCTTGGCCGCGGCGCGTACCATCGCGGGGCCGCCGATGTCGATCTGCTCGACCACGTCGTCACCGACCGCGCCGGAGGCGACGGTCTCGATGAACGGGTAGAGGTTCACGACCACGAGCTCGAAGGGAGTGATGTCGAGGTCGGCGAGCTGGCGCTCGTGGTCCTCGAGACGCAGATCGGCGAGCAGGCCGCCGTGGATGTTCGGGTGCAGCGTCTTGACGCGACCGTCGAGCATCTCTGCGACGCCGGTCACGGCGGCGACGTCGGTGACCTCGAATCCCGCCTCGCGGATGGTCGACGCCGTCGAACCCGTCGAGACGATCTCGATACCCGCCTCAGCCAGAGCCGCAGCCAGCAGGAGCAGGTCGGTCTTGTCGCTCACCGAGACGAGCGCGCGCCTGATCGGCACGGTGTCGCGATCGCGGTAGAGCGTGGGGTCGTGGCGGGGGGCGGCCC
>NZ_QOAY01000207.1:3144-14968 GCF_003314775.1 Microbacterium sp. H6
ATGATGGGCTCCTTCGTGCGGGGCGTCGGGTGGGGGTCAGGAGGAAGAGCTGAGGACGAGGTCGCCAGTGGCGATTCTGCGGACCACGTCGATGAGCAGTCGGCGCTCGACGGGCTTGATGCGCTCGTGCAGGCTGTGCTCGGTGTCGCCGTCGAGGATGGGGACGCGCTCCTGGGCGAGGATCGGACCGGTGTCGACGCCGTCATCGACGACGATCACGCTGGCCCCGGTCTCGGCGACGCCGGCCGCGAGCGCGTCGCGGACGCCGTGGGCGCCGGGGAACTCGGGCAGGAACGCCGGGTGCGTGTTGATGAGGCGAGGCGAGTACTGTGCGACGAGCGACGGCGGAAGCAGGCGCATGAGCCCGCTGAGCACGACGAGGTCCGGCTTCCAGACGGCGAGCTGGCCGGCGAGTTCCGCACCCCACGCCTCGCGACTCTCGTGCTCATGCCACGGCACCGTGAAACTGGGGACGCCGAACTCCTCGGCATGGGCGAGCCCCTCGGCTTCGCGATCGGCGCCGACCACGATCACCCTGGCGGGAAAATCGGGATGACGAGCGGCCTCGAGGAGGGCGCGAAGATTCGAGCCGGTGCCCGAGATGAGAACGGCGACCGTGAGCACGCGCCCAGTCTACCGGGGCGCCGAAGCTCGTTCCGCCTGCGTCGCACGCACACCGGGAGCCGTCAGTCGCGGTCGTCCCTCGGCGGCGTGAAACCGCGGACATCATCCAGCGGAGCCGTGTCATCGAAGGCCTGCGTGTGGGGCAAGGGGATGCCAGGCACCGGGACCACGGACGCTGCGCTCGGATCGAGCTCGGACATCTCGGCTATCCACCGATCGGTGCGCTCCTCCGCCAGTTCATCGCGATGTCGTGGGGACAGGAGCAGGATCGCGGCGCCGACGAGCACCTCGAGGCCCAGGGCGAGCATGAAGGGCAGCGCCGCTGGTCCGACGTCCGACAGCCGTCCCGGTCCCATCGACCCGCTCGCCGGCACGGCGGCGATCCCGGCGATACCGGCGGTGACGACCGCGATCCCCACCGCGATGACGGCACGCTGCGCCGTTCCCAGCGGAGTGCCCTCCCAGAGGAGACGGGAGCGAACCGCCCACCCCGCGAACGCTCCGGCGGCGATCGGGACGAGCACCACGATCAGCATCCACATCGAGCTGTTCTCGGGCAGCAGTCCGAACACGGGGATGCCGGGCACGACTCCCAGCTGGGTGCCCGCAGGCGACACCGCGGTGCCGACGCCGACGGCGAACCCGGGGCCGGCGAGCCAGGACGCGACCCAGACGATGAGGGTCGGCAGGTACACCAGCTGCGCCAGGGTCATCACCGTCGCACCCAGCGCATCGACGCGCGAGGCCTGGAACAGCGCGACGACTTCACCTCCCCGGAACAGCGTCACCACCGCGAGGGCCAGAGCAGAAGCGCCGACCACGCCCATCAGGGTGAAGGCCGCGCCTCGAACGACGGCGGCGGGGACCGGTGCCCAGTCGTCGCGGACGTCGATGCGATCGTGCAGACGGTCGAGGATGCCGCCGTCGCCCTCTTCCCAGGCGATCCGGACGGCGCCGCACAGCGCGCCGACGAAGTAGACCGCCGCGGGAAGGGCGATCGCGAGCAGGAGGGGCGTCTGCGCCGCATCCAGCCGCGCCGTCAGCGCGACACCGGCGGAGATCGCGGTGAACACCACGGTGCCGGACACCACGCCGAGCAGCCAGGTTCCCGCCGTGGCGGCTCTGGCTCCGGAGCGCGCGGCGAACAGCAGTGTGAAGAGCAGGAATGCCAGCGGGGTGATCGACACCGCGAACGAGGCGGCCTGGGCGGGGATCGCGAGGGCGACCAGAAGCTCGTCAGGAATCGTCACCGCCAGCGGCACCCCGTGTCCGAACTCCCAGAGCGTGCCGGTGAGCGGCCAGAGCGCACCCCAGTCGGCGCTGATCCCGAAGGCGAGAGTCCACAGCAGCGTCAACGGCGCGAGCAGCACGACGAGACCGACCGCCGCGGCGATGGCGGCGTCGAAGGCGGCGAGGAGCGCGACGAGGAGGCGTTGCATAGCGCTTCGAGACTACGACGAGTTCCCGACGAAGCCCCGGGGGCGCGCGTGGGGTCGGCGACACGATAGCGTTTCTCCGGAGGTTTCCCGATGACAACTGCCCCGCCCGCCCCGGCACCCACCGAGCCCAAGAACTCCCGGGACCGCTTCTTCGAGATCAGCAAGCGCGGATCCACGATCGGCACCGAGATCCGAGGAGGTCTGGTGACGTTCGTCACGATGGCCTACATCGTGATCCTCAACCCGATCATCCTCTCCGGCAAGCCCGACGTCGCCGGAGACATGCTCAGCTTCAACGCCGTCGGCGCCGCCACCGCGTTGACCGCCGGCGTCATGACGATCCTGTTCGGTCTCGTGACGCGCCTGCCCTTCGGTTTCGCCGCAGGACTCGGCATCAACGCCTTCGTCGCGTTCTCCGTGGTCGGGCAGGTGACCTGGCCCGAGGCGATGGCACTCGTGATGATCAACGGTGTCGTGATCGTGCTGCTCGCGGCCACCGGGCTGCGGAAGGCGATCTTCGACGCCGTGCCCTTCCAGCTGAAGATCGCCATCACGGTCGGCATCGGCCTGTTCATCGCCTTCATCGGCTTCGTCAACTCGGGCTTCGTCACCGCGACCGGCGCCTCGTCCCCTCCGGTCGGGCTCGGCGTCAACGGCTCGGTCGCGACCGTGCCGACCCTGCTGTTCGTGATCACCCTGCTCCTCACCGGCATCCTCGTCGCCCTCAAGGTCAAGGGCGGCATGCTCATCGGCCTCATCGGCGGCACCGTGCTCGCAGTCATCGTCGAGGCGATCTGGCACATCGGCGCCCGCGGCTTCGACGACGAGGGCAACGTGGTCAACCCCGGCGGCTGGGGCCTCACGGTCCCGGCACTGAACGGCTCCCCCATCGGCATCCCGGACCTCAGCCTGATCGGCGCCGTCGACTTCAGCTTCGACCTGAGCAAGGTCAGCCTGGTCGCGATCGTGATGATCGTCTTCACGCTGCTCTTCACGAACTTCTTCGACGCCATGGGAACCATGACCGGCCTGGCGAAGGAGGCGAACCTCGCCGACGACAACGGGGACTTCCCCCGCATCAAGTCGGCACTGGTCGTCGAGGGCGTCGGCGCGATCGCCGGTGGTGCGACCTCGTCGTCCTCCAGCACCGTCTTCATCGAGTCGGGTGCCGGTATCGGCGAGGGAGCCCGTACGGGACTCGCGAACGTCGTCACGGGTGTCGTGTTCCTGATCGCGATGTTCCTGACCCCGCTGACCTCCATCGTCCCGACCGAGATCGCGGCCGCGGCCCTGATCATCGTGGGTGCGATGATGATGGCGCAGATCCGCTACATCGACTTCAGCGACTTCCGCGTGCTGCTGCCGGTGTTCCTCACCGTCTCGGTCATGCCGCTCACCTACTCGATCGCGAACGGCATCGGGGCGGGCTTCGTCAGCTGGGTGCTCATCCACGCGTTCTCGGGCAAGGCGAAGACCATCAGCCCGCTGTTGTGGGTCGTCGGCGCCGGCTTCCTGATCTTCTTCGCGAGAGGCCCCATCGAGGCGCTGTTCGGCGTCGGGATCTGACGCGAGAACACGAGGGGCGGATGCTGCGGCATCCGCCCCTCTTTCTGTTCGGTACCGTCGCCCGGATGCATGACCGTCGCACGGATGCATTGCCCACACGGGGTCCTCGGTCATGCAGGTGTCGGCCGATCATGCATCCGACAGGGCCTCAGGAATAGGCCTCGGCGAACTCCGCTGACGGCGCGATGGGCTCGATCACGTCGATCAGCACACCCCCGGGCGCCTCGACGATGAAGTGACGCTGCCCGAAGGTCTCGTCCCGAAGCGCGAGGCGCTCGACCAACCCGTGCTCACCCACGAGCCGACGGTGCGCTGCCGTCGCGTCGACGACCTCGACGTTGAGCAGCAGACCTCGGACGGGCTCACGGAAGCCATCGGGGATCGTCTCGTGACCCCGGTCGAGGAGCGCGAGCTCTCCTCCTTCGACGCGCAGGCTCACGTACCAGTCCGCCTCGAACGTCGTCTCGAAGCCCAGTTCCTCACGATAGAACTGCGCGGCAGCGGCGACGTCATCGACCATCAGAACCGGGTAGAAGCTCGTGATCTCCATGAACTCTCCTTTACATACAGTGTGTTTGTAACATCGGTGGCTAGAATACATACAAGTCGCACGTAAAGGAAGTCCCATGCCGCGAGCATCCGCTGCCGACGCCGCCGAGACGGCGCGACGCATCCTCGAGACCGCCACCGCGCACTTCGCCGAACACGGCTACGCATCCTGTTCCGTCGATGACCTCGCACGCGCCGCCGGAGTGACCCGCGGGGCCGTGTACCACCACTACGCATCGAAGCCGGGACTGTTCGCCGCGGTCGCCACCCGCCAACAGCAGAGCGTCGCCGAGGCGATCGTGGCCGCGACGAGGGACAGCACCCCGGAGACCGCACTCCGCGAGGGGAGCCATGCCTACCTCGACGGCATCACGGGCAGGACGGCCGCGCGCGTACTCCTCATCGACGGACCCTCCGTGCTCGGCTGGGAGGAGTGGCGCCGCCTCGACGCGGAGGGGCCGGAGCGCGAGCTGCGGACGGGACTGCGTGAAGCAGGAGCCCCGCCCGCGCTCCTCGACGCCCTGACCGCAGCCCTGTCCGGCGCCATGAACGAACTCGCCCTCTGGCTCGCCGTTCGCCCGGACGACGCGGCGGCACGACAACAGGCCCACCGCGCACTCGACGCGCTTCTGGACACAGCTGCCAGCCGAAGCTGAGCGGTGCTTGCGCGGCCACCGTCGACCGCGCGAGGGTGGAAGCCCGACGACCGGGAGGAGCTGCGTGCACATGCCACACGACCATCACGCCCCCTCTCGAGGCAGCTGTCGGCACCGTCGCCCGGATGCATGAGCATCGCACGGATGCATGACCCACACGGGGCCCTCGGTCATGCAGGTGTCATCGGGTCATGCAGCCGGTCAAGCGGCCGGGCATGAAAGAAGGCCCCGGGGTGGAGCCCGGGGCCTTCAGATCAAGCGTAACTCAGATCAGAGCGACTCGATGATCGCGCGCATCAGATCCGCCGTCTCGGACGGCGTCTTGCCGACCTTGACGCCGGCGGCCTCGAGGGCCTCCTTCTTCGCCTGAGCGGTACCGGCGGAACCGGAGACGATCGCACCCGCGTGACCCATGGTCTTGCCCTCGGGGGCCGTGAAGCCCGCGACGTAGCCGACGACGGGCTTGGTGACGTTCGCCTTGATGTAGTCGGCCGCCCGCTCCTCGGCGTCGCCGCCGATCTCGCCGATCATCACGATCGCCTTGGTCTCGGGGTCGGCCTCGAACGCGGCGAGCGCGTCGATGTGCGTGGTGCCGATGACCGGGTCGCCGCCGATGCCGATGGCGGTCGAGAAGCCCAGGTCGCGCAGCTCGAACATCATCTGGTAGGTCAGGGTGCCCGACTTCGACACGAGGCCGATCGGACCCTTGCCGGTGATGTTCGCGGGCGTGATGCCGACGAGCGCCTCACCGGGGGTGATGATGCCGGGGCAGTTCGGTCCGATGATGCGGGTCTTGTTGCCCTTGCTCTGCGCGTACGCCCACGCCTCGGCCGAGTCGCCGACGGGCACGCCCTCGGTGATCACGACGAGCAGCGGGATCTCGGCGTCGATGGCCTCGATCATCGCGTCCTTCGTGAAGGCGCCGGGGACGAAGGCGATCGACACGTCGGCGCCGGTCTCCTTCATGGCCTCGGCGACCGATCCGAAGACGGGAAGCTCGACGGCGTTGCCGTCCTTGTCCGTGTGCGAGACCGTGGTACCGGCTTTGCGGGCGTTGACGCCACCGACGACCTGGGTGCCGGCCTTGAGCATCAGCGCGGTGTGCTTGGTGCCCTCGCCGCCGGTGATGCCCTGGACGATGACCTTGGAGTCCTTGTTGAGGTAGATAGACATAGCTCTGGTTCCTTGTGTCTCAGGCGATCAGGCGTTGGCGAGCTCGGCGGCCTTGTCGGCGCCCTCGTCCATGGTTGCGGCCAGGGTGACAAGCGGGTGCGCGTACTCGGCGAGGATCGCGCGACCCGCGTCGACGCGGTTGCCGTCCAGACGCACGACGAGCGGCTTGGAGGCCGTGGCGCCCAGCGTCTCGAGCGCGCCCTTGATGCCGTTGGCGACGGCGTCGCACGCCGTGATGCCACCGAACACGTTGACGAAGACGCTCTTGACCTGCGGGTCGCCGAGGATGACGTCGAGGCCGGCGGCCATGACCTCAGCCGAGGCTCCACCACCGATGTCGAGGAAGTTGGCGGGCTTCACGCCGTTGTGGTTCTCGCCGGCGTAGGCGACCACGTCGAGCGTCGACATGACGAGTCCCGCGCCGTTGCCGATGATGCCGACCTCGCCGTCGAGCTTCACGTAGTTCAGGCCCGACTCCTTGGCCTTGGCCTCGAGCGGGTCGGCGGCGTCCTTGTCCTCGAGCGCCTCGTGCTCGGGGTGGCGGATCTCGGAGGCGTTGTCGTCGAGCGTGACCTTGCCGTCGAGCGCGATGATGTCGCCCTCTTCGGTACGCACGAGCGGGTTGACCTCGACCAGCGTCGCGTCCTCACCCTTGTACACGTCGAACAGCTTCACGAAGACGTCGGACACCTTGTCGACGAGGTCTTCGGGGAAGTTGGCCGCACGAGCGATCTCGACGGCCTTCTCCTTGTCGATGCCCGTCAGCGGGTTGACCTCGACGCGCGCGAGCGCCTCGGGGCGCTCGACCGCGAGCTCTTCGATCTCCATGCCGCCCTCGACCGAGCAGAGGCTCAGGTAGGAGCGGTTGGCACGGTCGAGCAGCACGGAGAAGTAGAACTCCTCGGCGATACGCGCACCCTGCGCGACCATGACGCGCTTGACGACGTGGCCCTTGATGTCGAGGCCGAGGATGGCCTTCGCTGCCTCGTACGCCTCGTCGGGCGTCTTGGCGACCTTGACGCCGCCCGCCTTTCCACGGCCGCCGGTCTTCACCTGAGCCTTGACGACGACCACTCCACCGATCTTCTCGGCGGCCGCCCTCACCTCTTCAGGGGTGTCCGCGACGATGCCGGCGAGGACCGGCACTCCGTACTTTTCGAAAACGTCTCGTGCCTGGTACTCGTACAGATCCACTGTGGTTCCTTCACTGGGCTGCTGTCTGGTAATTCTCTCGATGTCGAGACATCGACCAGTCCCCCAGCCTACTACCTCGGCCTGGGCGCTCCTGCGGCCGCGAGGCCGCCCTCCCTCAACGCAGCGGGGGAACGCCGACTCGTCGCACCGGCATGCCGGCCAAGCGGAGCTGACGCCTGATCGCGAACGGCGTGAACACGAGCGCGGCACCGACCGCGACGATCAGCGGACGCACGACGACCACGGGCAGACCGCCCACGAAGGCGACCAGGATCGCGACCACGAGGACGACGGCCAGCACGACCTCGACCATCAGGAGTTGGCGGCGCACCGAGGCCCCGTCGTCCGCCAGGGTGGTCTCCCGCCCCCGCACCCGGATGTGCTCGGTCCACCGCACCCCGTCCCACCACCGCCGGGTGCCACGTCGCCGCGTGTCGAACCAGCCGGCCGGGATCCCGTCGTCTCTCACGCTCCTCAGTATGACGGCGATGCCTGGGCGTCTCCGCGCGCTCCGGTCTAGGCTTTCGCCATGCACGAATCCGCAGAACTGCGCACCGGCGTCGTCGCCGCCGCGCTCGAACTCTTCAACGCCCAGGGGTTCGACCAGACCTCGGTGGAGCAGATCGCGAAGGCCGCCGGGGTCTCCCGCTCGACGTTCTTCCGTCAGTTCGGCGGCAAGGAGGACGTCGTCTTCGCGGATCACGAGGTGCTCCTCGAGCAGCTCAGGGAGTTCCTCGACGAGGGTCATGACGATCCATGGGGTGCCGTGTGCGCCGCCTCCGAATCCGTCTTCGCGCACTTCGCCCGCGACCCGGAACTCGCCAGGCGTCGCTACCAGATCGTGCGCCAGGTCCCCGTGCTGCGCGAGCGCGAGATCATCACGGTCTTCCGCTACGAACGACTGTTCGACGACTACCTGCGCAGCGCGCTTCCCGGCGTCGATCCGCTCGACGCTGTCGGCTTCGCCGCTCTGGTCACAGCGGTGCACAACCACGTGCTGCGCCAGCTGCTGCGTGGCCGCAAGAAGGTGCCGCTGTCTACGCTCCAGACGGCGCTGGTCGATGTGCGGCGGCGCTACGGTGTCGCGGCCGATGAGGCCGCGTCCGCTCCGGATGACATGGTGGTCGCCGTCTTCCCCCGCTCCATGCCCATCGCAGAGGTGAGCCGCAGGCTGCAGTCCCAGCTCGACTGACGCGTCCCGGTCGTGGAACCCAGTATCGAGGAGTACGATACTTGGTGCCACGAAGGAGCCCCATGAGCACTGCAGCCTCCCCCTTCCCCGGCGAGCGCGTCTCGTCGTACGACATCACCGGACGTCAGGACAGCGACTACTACGCGGTCTTCACCGACATCCCCTCCGCCGACCGGGAGGCGTGGGACCGCGCGAAGGCCTACGTCGACGAGGTCGCCCCGCAGATGGCGGATGCCTGGGACCGTGCCGAGTACCCGCTCGATGCCGCACGCCGGATGGGCGAGATGGACCTCGTCGTCGACGGGGTCCAGCACCCGTCGCTCACGAGCCTGTCGCCCCTCGCCGCAGGCCTCGTGAACATGGAGATCTCCCGCGGTGACGGCTCGCTGGGCACGATCCTCGCGGTGCAGGGCGGACTCGCGTTGCGCACCCTGGCCCTGTTCGGCTCCCCCGCGCAACAGGAGCGATGGCTGACGGCCCTCGCCGACGGTTCGGTGCTCGGTTCGTTCGCTCTGACCGAGCCTGATCACGGCTCCGACTCGGTATCGCTGGAGACGGTCGCCCGCCGCGACGGCGAGAGCTGGGTCATCCGCGGCACGAAGAAGTGGATCGGCAACGGCGCCTCCGGCGGTGTCACGTTCGTCTGGGCGCGTGTCGACGACGAGGGCGCCGACGATCACGGTGCCGTCCGGTGCTTCCTCGTCGAGCAGGACACCCCCGGCTACACCGGCACCGTGATCCGCGGCAAGGCCTCGCTGCGCGCCATCCACCAGGCCCACATCGAGCTCGACGACGTGCGGGTGCCGCTCGATGCCGTACTGCCGGGGACGAAGAGCTTCAAGGACGCATCGACCGTGCTCTACGCCACCCGCTCCGGTGTCGCCTGGTCGGCACTGGGGCACGCGACCGCCTGCTACGAAGCGGCGCTGGCCTACGCGACCCAGCGCGTGCAGTTCGGAAAGCCCCTGGCGAAGTTCCAGATCGTCCAGGAGCGCCTCACCCACATGCTCGAAGACCTCACAGCCATGCAGCTGTACTGCCGGCGCATGGCCGACCTCGAGACGGCCGGCGAGCTGCGTCCGACTCAGGCGTCGCTGGCGAAGTTCCACAACACGCGTGCCGCGCGCCGGATCGCCTCGACCGCCCGTGACCTGCTCGGCGGCAACGGCATCCTGCTCGAGAACGGCGTGATGCAGCACCTGGCCGATATCGAGGCGATCCACACCTACGAGGGCACCGAGAGCGTGCAGGCCCTGCTGCTCGGACGCGACATCACGGGGATGAGCGCCTTCGCCTGAGCCTCCGTCCGCGAGGACCGGTTCACCTGCGCCGCGCGCGCACGTGGCGCTCGCGACTCGCTGCCGCCCCGGCCACGGCCTGGACGCCGAGCAGCAGGACCAGCGCCACGACGGGGACGCCCCACCCTCCGACGGCAGCGTGCAGCACGCCAAGACCGATCGGGCCGAGCCCTGCCAGCAGGTAGCCGATCCCCTGGGCCATGGTCGACAGGTGCGCGGTGTGCTGTGCGTCGGGGGCACGCAGCACGATGTAGGTCAGCGACAGCGCGATGGCCGCACCCTGACCGAGTCCGAGGAGGGTCATCCACACCCAGGGCGCGGCTCCGCCCGGCGCGACCAGAAGGCCGATCAGACCTGCCGCGCACAGGAGTGCGGAGAGCAGGACGGGAAGCCAGCTCGGCCGCAGGTGTCGCAGCATCGTCGGCACGAGCAGCGCGGCGGCGATCCCCGGGAGACTCGAGTAAGACAGCAGCAGTCCCGCCTCGGACACCGGCACGCCGGCGTCCTGCAGCATGGTCGGGATCCAGGTCAGGGCTGCGTAGTAGCTCAGACTCTGCAACCCCATGAATCCGGTGACCGCCCAGGCGACGGGATCACGCAGCAGAACCGACATCCGCGGCTCGTCTCGAGGCTCGACGATCGCATCCGCGGGAGCGCCTGTCGCGGGCGAGCGGACCGGCGCTCCCGGGACCCCGCGCAACGCCCACGGCAGCCACACCACCAGCGCGAGCACGGCGGGAATCGCCCAGACCGCGAGGGCACCACGCCAGGAACCGTCGAGAGCGGTCATGAAGGGCACCGTGAGGGCCGCAGCCGCCGCAGCACCGAGGAAGAGCGCGGTCGAGTACAGCCCCATCATGAGCCCGACGCGGTGGGCGAAGTCCTGCTTGATGACAGCGGGCATGCACACGTTCGCCACTGCGATGCCCGCGCCGACCAGCACAGTGCCGCCGAACAACGCCACGGGTGAGGGAAGCAGGCGGACGCCGATGCCGATCGCCACGACGACCATGGTCAGGGCGAGCAGCCGATGCAGGCCCACCCAGCGCGTCAGCGCCGGCGTCAGGAAGGCGAAGGCGCCGAACGCGAACACCGGGATCGTGGTCAGCAGTCCTGCCGCGGCTGCCGGGAGCCCGAGGCTCCGCTCCATCGCGGGGAGCACGGGCCCGACCGAGGCGACGCCCATGCGGAGGTTCAGCGCGATCAGGAGCAGGCCGACGCCGACATAGATCCCGGTGAGGACTCCACCACGACGAACGGACGGCGTCAGTGGGGTCGGGGCGGTGTCGAACGGTTCCTGCATGGTGGTCATGCTTCGAGTCCAGCATCCGCGCCGTGCGTCAGGAAACACGTACACTGCAGTCTGATGTCGAATACCCGCCAATCCCGAATGGTCGACCTGCACCTGGTCGATTTCGACGCGCTGACCACTCTCCCCCTGGAGGGCGCCTACCGGTTCGCGCACGCCGAGACATCTCCGCGTCATGCTCATCCGCTCGGACATCTGGTGCATGCCGCCTCCGGTGTGCTCTCCCTGCTCACCGACGACGGAGCCTGGATCGCGCCCTCCACGCGCATGGCCTGGGTGCCCGCCGGCGCCGAGCATCGCCATCGTGCGCACGGTCGCACCGACATGCGCATCGTGCACCTGGACGACGAACTCGCAGCACTCCTGCCCTCCGCTCCTGCCGTTCTCGTCGCCACGCCTCTTGCGCGGGAGGCGCTGCTCGCGATGACGTCCGACCGCCCCCGCAGCTCCAGCGCACTGGACCATCTGCGTCATGTCGTCGTCGACGAGGCGGTGACGGCGCCGGAGCAGCCGCTGCATCTGCCCGAGCCCCGAGATCCGCGACTGCGCAGGGCGGCGCGCATCGTCGAGCATGACCTCGCCCGCCCCGTGCCGCTGGGTGAGCTCGGCATGCGCACCGGTACGGCCGAACGGACGCTGAGCCGCCTGTTCCAGCAGGAGACCGGGATGGGCTATCGGCAATGGCGTCTCCAGCTGCGGGTGCACCGCGCACTCGTCCTGCTCGCGGACGGAGCTTCGGTCACCGGGACGGCTGCCGCGTGCGGCTGGGCGACGACGAGCCAGTTCATCGAGCAGTTCACGCCGCTCGTGGGGATGACCCCCGG
>NZ_QOAY01000207.1:15066-15203 GCF_003314775.1 Microbacterium sp. H6
TACCGACAGTCTCAGCCCGCGGTGTGAGACAGCTCCATGCACACGAGGCGCGCACGCTCGTCCCAGGACGGGACGCGTTCGAAGCCTCGCGATTCATAGAGGCGCACCGGCCCGGCCCGCCAGGCCCAGACCGACAG
>NZ_QOAY01000078.1:0-243 GCF_003314775.1 Microbacterium sp. H6
GCAGGCCCTCGTCCCCCTCGCGAAAGACCAGCGCGCCGAGATCGCGGCCATGCTCGTGCGCGCGGCCGAGGCCGAGCCGGGCCGCCGGGTGGTGGTGAAGCTGCGGTCGCGGCCGGGGGAATCCGAGACGCACCTCGAGCGCGAGCCGTACGCGGGGTTGCTGCCATCGCGCCTTCCGGAGAACCTCGTCTTCTCCTACGACTCGATGAGCACGGCGCTCGATACGGCCGCGGGCCTCGTCAC
>NZ_QOAY01000078.1:467-3365 GCF_003314775.1 Microbacterium sp. H6
TTCCATCCCGACGGCGAGTCGACGTGGTGGGAGCGGGTCGAGCAGCTCGTGGCGCTGCGACGCTCCGGGGCCCTGCCCTCACGGCGGGTGCCTGCGGCCCGAGGCGGTTCCCTGCACGAGGCCTGGCACCGGGCGAGCGTGCTCGGGGTCGAAGATCGCACGGTGCGGGGCTCGGTGGCGCTCGCGGTGGGCGCCCCGGCGACGCGAGCGCTCGGTGTGCTTCGACGGCGCAGGACACCCGCGGATGGCGGGACCTGGTCGGACGCCTCGACCGACTACACGCTCGAGCCGAACCCGTTCGACGACTCCCTCCGGCGCTGAGTCTTCGGGGCGTTCGCTCGGTCAGCCTCCGAGGAGGTTGCCGAGCTGGGCACCGACCTCCTCGACGAGCTCGTCGACGCTCAGTTCGACGTTCGTGCTCGGCGTGAGGGTGAGGAACATGATCGAGGAGACGATCCGGGCGAGGGCGGTGGCCCGTTCGACGCCTGTCTTCTCATCGCGCTGAAGAATCCGGGCCACGGCGGTCTCTGTCTCCCCGACGATGCGGAGTGCTTCGGCGTGGTGCGGATCCGACGTGTCGGCGAACAGCATCTCGCGAAGGTAGGTGCGTCCGTTCTCGACCTGGACGCGATTGCACTCGATGATCGGTCGCAGGAGAGCGAGGATCGCCTCGGCGATATCGGGAGTCGCCTCGGCGGCCGCCACGCCCTTCTCGAGGGCGACCGCGTAGTGCGCGTTCTGCACGAGGAGCAGCAGCTCGCCCTTGGTCTTCGCATAGAGGAACAGTGTGCCGGTGCCGACGTCGGCCCGCTCGGCGATCTGCTGGGTGGTGACGTCGTCGATGCCGTGCTCGGCGAACAGCTCGGCCGCTGCCGCCGTGATCCGCTCGAGCTTCTGCTGCTTGTTGCGCTCGCGACGCCCGAGGACGTTCGATGCGGAGGTGGTCATGCTCTTCTTTCAGGAATAGAAACTGACTACGCTCAGTTATGAGTTAAGTCGCTAACGTGCACACTCAGATATCGCCTATTGTCGCAAAGAAGAGAGCATTCCATGCCTTCACTCCACGGAGCCGTCGTCCTCGTCACCGGAGCGAACGGAGGCATCGGCACGCAGTTCGTCCATCAGGCGCTCGCCCGCGGAGCCGCCAAGGTGTATGCCAGCGCCCGCGTGCCACGCAGCTGGGATGACGAGCGCGTCGTCCCGCTCGCGCTCGACGTGACGGATGCCGAGTCCATCCGTCACGCGGTCGAGGCCGCGCCGGATGTGACGGTGCTCATCAACAACGCCGGTGCCTCGGCACCCACCGCGGGAATCCTCACACACTCCGACGACGACATCCGCCGGAACGTTGAAACCAACTTCCTCGGCCCGCTCTTCCTCGCGCGCGCCTACGCCCCGCTGCTCACCGGGCGGCCCGGTGCCGCGATCATCGATATCCACTCCGCTCTCTCCTGGTTCGCGGTGGCCGGTATCTACAGCGCGACGAAGGCGGCGCTGTGGTCGGCGACGAACTCGCTCCGCCTGGAACTCGCTCCGGCTGGAGTGCACGTCGTGGGCGTGCACGTCGGCTATGTCGACACCTCGATGGCCGAGCACGTCTCGGACCCGAAGACCGATCCCGCCGACCTCGTGGCCACCGTGTTCGACGCGACGGAACGCGGGGAGTACGAGGTGCTTGCCGATCAGACCTCGGTGCAGCTCAAGGCGGCGCTCAGTGCTCCGCTGGAAGCCGTCTACCCCCAGCTGCAGGCGAGCGCCTGAGTCGCCGCGAGATCGTCGGAGGAGTCGAACATCATGCGCGCATTCGTCGTCCCGAAGTACAAGCGGCCACTCGAAGAGCGGGATGTCGTCGAACCGGTCGTGGGTGACCGAGACGTCCTGGTTCGTGTGGAGGCTGCCGGTCTCAACCAGCTCGACGAGAAGATCCGGCGGGGCGAGTTCGCACAGATCCTGCCCTATGAGCTGCCGCTCGTGCTCGGCAACGACCTGGCGGGGACGGTGATCCGTGTCGGCGCACTCGTCGACGGATTCCGACCCGGCGACCGTGTGTACGCGACCGCAGACGGGGCACGTATCGGGACGTTCGCCGAGCGGATCGCCGTCGCCGAGAAGGATCTCGCCCTCATGCCGGCCGGGCTCACGATGGCGGAGGCCGGGTCCCTCCCGTTGGTGGCTCTCACGGCCTGGCAGGCCCTGGTCGAGCGCGGCAAAGTCCGGGCAGGACAGAAAGTGCTCATCCACGCGGGTGCCGGCGGTGTCGGATCCATCGCCGTCCAGCTCGCCGCCCACCTCGGAGCCACGGTCGCCACGACGGCCAGTGCGGTGAACGCCGACTTCGTCCGTGAGCTCGGCGCCGACATCGTGGTCGACTACCGTCGGCAGGACTTCGCCGAGGAGCTGTCCGGCTACGACTTCGTGTTGGACAGCCTCGGCGGCGAGAATCTCGAGAAGTCGCTGCGGGTGCTGAAGCCGGGCGGACTGGTCGTCGGCATCTCGGGACCGCCCGACCCCGCATTCGCCCGCGCGCGGGGGCTGAACGCCTTCGTGCGACTGGCCGTGGCAGGGCTGAGCCGGAAGATCCGTCGCCAGGCGAAGAAGCTCGGGGTCCGCTACGAGTTCCTCTTCATGCGGGCGGATGGCGATCAGCTCCGCGAGATCTCGGCTCTCGTCGACAGTGGGGTGATCCGGCCCGTCGTCGCGAAGACGTACCCGTTCGAGCGTGTGCCGGAAGCACTCGCCGATCTTGCCGCCGGGGGGAGCCGCGGCAAGCTCGTGATGACGAACAGCTGAGTCACGGGGCGGGTGCCGGAAGCCAGACGCATCGCGCCGTGCGCGGCGCGTCGAGGGCGGCGCGTCGAGGGCGGACACGCCGACGGTGCGCTGCCGCGTCTGGGTTTT
>NZ_QOAY01000192.1:0-244 GCF_003314775.1 Microbacterium sp. H6
CGGGAGCCGCTCCGCTGCCGTCGCCGATGCGCGCGAGGAGCGCGCCGACCTCGACGGTCTCGTCTTCGGCCACGAGGATCTCCTCGATCACGCCGCTGACGGGGGAGGGGATCTCGGTGTCGACCTTGTCGGTCGAGATCTCGAGCAGGCCCTCGTCCGCCTGCACGGTGTCTCCCACCTGCTTGAGCCAGCGGGTGACCGTACCCTCTGTGACGCTCTCGCCGAGAGCGGGGAGGACGACGGA
>NZ_QOAY01000192.1:280-10073 GCF_003314775.1 Microbacterium sp. H6
GTGCTCATGACTGAGTCTCCTTCAAGAAGTTGTATGACGCTTGTCTAGCTTAGTGACTCGGGCACCGGTTGGTGCTCAGAGGGCGTGCAGGGGCTTGCCGGCCAGGGCGAGGAAGGCTTCCCCGAGGGCCTCGCTCTGGGTCGGGTGGGCGTGGATCAGGGGCGCGATGTCCTCCGGGTGCGCCTCCCAGGCGACGGCGAGCTGTCCTTCCGTGATGAGCTCGCCGACGCGGTCGCCGAGCAGGTGGACGCCGACGACGGGGCCGTCCTTGAGGCGGACTACTTTCACGAGCCCGCCCGTCCCGATGATCTCGCTCTTGCCGTTGCCGGCGAGGTTGTACTCGTAGGCGATGACCGCGTCGGCACCGTGTGCGGCGACCGCTGCCTCTTCGGTCACCCCGACCGAAGCGACCTCCGGGCTCGAGTACGTGACCTTGGGGATCTGCGAGTCGGGGATGTTCACGGGGGACAGCCCCGCGATGCGCTCGGCGACGGCGATGCCCTGTTGGAATCCGCGATGTGCGAGCTGCAGACCGGGCACGATGTCTCCGACCGCCCACACGCCAGGGACTCCGGTGCGCAGGTTGTCATCGACGGTCACGAAACCGCGGTCGAGCGTCACGCCAGCCTCCTCGAATCCGAGGTCGGAGGTGACCGGACCGCGCCCGACGGCCACGAGGAGGTAGTCGGCCGTGAACTCCTTGCCGTCTTCGAGGGTCACGGTGACGGATGTCCCATCCTGGACCGCACCCTGGAATCGGGTTCCGAGGGAGTACTGGATGCCGCGGCGCCGGAACGCACGCTCCAGACCCTTGCTGAGAGCGATGTCCTCGTTCGGGACGAGGTGCGGCAGAGCCTCGATGATCGTGACCTCGGAGCCGAACGACCGCCACACGCTCGCGAACTCGACCCCGATCACGCCGCCGCCGAGGATCAGTACGCGCTCGGGGATCACGTCGAGGGCGAGTGCCTGCTCGCTCGTGAGGATCCGCCCGCCGATCTCCAAGCCGGGAAGCGAGCGGCTGTACGAGCCGGTCGCGAGCACGACGTCCGTGCCCACGTACACGTCGTCTCCGACGCTGACGCTGTGGTCGGGGTTCAGGCGGCCGAGTCCGCTGACGGTGGTGATCCCACGCGCCTTGACCAGCCCCTCCAGTCCCTTGAACTTCTTGGCGACGATGCCTTCGCGGTACGTGCGCACCCCCGCCGGATCGATGCCCTCCAGGCTCGCGGTGACGCCGACGGACGCGGCATCGCGCACGTGCTCGGCCACCTCAGCGGCATGCAGCAGCGCTTTGGTCGGTATGCATCCCCGGTGCAGGCAGGTTCCGCCGACCTTGTCCTTCTCGATCAGCGCGACGGACTTGCCGAGCTCACTCGCGCGCAACGCCGCGGCATAACCGCCGCTGCCGCCGCCCAGGACGACGATGTCGAAGGTGTGGGTTGTCATAGGTCATGCCTCCGTGTGGGATGCTGCGGCGAAGGCGACGATCGATCGGACCATCGCCCCCGTTGGGCCCTTCTCGGTGAAGCCGTACGGGGCGCCGGCGTGTTCGCCGGATCCCGCGATGTCGAGGTGCACCCACGGGATGCGCGGGGCGTCCTCGGCGTCAGAGGTGCGACCGACGAAGCGGCGCAGGAACAGGCCTGCGTAGGACGCACCGCCCATCCTGTCGCCCATGTTCGCGTTCTGCAGGTCGGCGATGGGGGACTCGAGCGACTCCTCCATGTAGTCCGGCAGCGGCATGTGCCACGCCGGCTCGTCGACCTGAGCGGTCGCCGACATGAACGAGGACACAGTGTCGACGTCGCCGAAGACACCGGTGTGCCGGTGGCCCAGCGCGGCGACGATGGCGCCGGTGAGAGTCGCCACATCGATGATGACGTCCGGGTTCTCACGGCCCGCGGCGACGAGACCGTCGGCGAGCACGAGTCGCCCCTCGGCGTCGGTGTTCTGGAC
Source organism: Microbacterium sp. H6 (assembly GCF_003314775.1). Taxonomy (NCBI): domain Bacteria; kingdom Bacillati; phylum Actinomycetota; class Actinomycetes; order Micrococcales; family Microbacteriaceae; genus Microbacterium; species Microbacterium sp. H6. The sequence continues at coordinate 2,240 of NZ_QOAY01000192.1, forward strand.
CTCGACGGTGGTCCCGTCGAGGATGCGGATGACATCGCCAGGGCGCAGCGCGCGCCCCGACGGCATGTTGTCGGTGATGCACAGCCACGCGGTCACGCGGACCGGGAGGCCCAGTGTGGCGATGGCGCGGATCGCGGCGAGAGAGGTCGCCGCGCCGGCCATGTCGAACTTCATGCCGACCATCGAGGCAGCCGGCTTCAGGGAAAGGCCACCGGTGTCGAACGTGATGCCCTTGCCGACCAGGGCGATGTGCCGTGAGGCGTCGGCGGGGGAGTAGTCGAGGCGGACGAGACGCGGAGGGCGATCCGACCCCTGACCGACGCCGAGGATGCCGCCGAAGCCCTGCTCGGCAAGAGCCTTCTCGTCGAGGATCTCGACCGAGACGTCGAGGTCGGCCACGCTGTCGGCGGCGCTCTGCGCGAGCTGTGCCGGACTCTGCCACTCTGCGGGCACGTTCACGAGATCCTTGATGAGCGCTACCGCGTCTCCCAGGACCTGCGCGTATTCGACGTCGTCGTCGTCGACCGCGGCATGGAGCGTGATCGACGTGGCGCGCCCCTTGCCCTTCTCCGTGCGGTAGCCGTCGAACTTGTGCCCGCCGAGCACCGCACCCTCGGCCGCCACAGCGGCGAACGACTCGAGGCCGTCGGCGAGAGCCACCGCGACGTGCTCGAAGCCGGTGAGCGTACGCAGCGCCGTACCTGCCGCGTTGCGCACGGCAGCAGCGTCCGGCGAGCTGCCGACGCCGACCACCGCGAACGGCGAAGACGTCACCTCGGGGACGAACACGCGGGTGAACGATCCGACCGAACCGGTGAATCCGACGCCGGCCAGCGCATCGGCGAGTCCGGGGTAGCCGGCCAGTGACTCCGCCGAATCGGGGAGAGCGGCGACGATGAGCACTGCGGCATCTGCAGCGCTTCCGGGGAACTGATCGGTGGTGTGCGAGAGCACGGGAAGCGTCATGCCTCCATCCTAGGATCTCCGCCACACCATGGTCGTCCGCCCACTCTGCGCGTGTTCGCTCTCAGCATGATGCGCCGCGCCCCGGGGTAGGCGGCTGCTCGTAGCATGGACACATGCCCTTCTCCGGTGAGATCCACGAACGCGTCGCGAATGCGCCGACAGTGCCGCACGGCCTGCCGTTGGTGCTGCTTCTGACCGGTTTCACGGACGCGGGAAGCGCCGTCTCCGGCTTGATCGATCACCTTCGGGAGACCGCATCCCCTGAGCCCGTCGTCGTGTTCGACAACGACGCACTGCTCGACTATCGGGCGCGCCGCCCTGTGATCTCCTTCGACCAGGACCACCTGACCGAGTTCAAGCCGCCGAGGCTCGAACTGTCGCTCGCGACGGACGCACTCGGTCGTCCGTTCCTGCTGCTCGCCGGATACGAGCCGGATTTCGCATGGAATCGTTTCGCGAGCACGGTGCTCGCCCTCGCGGCGGAGTTCGAGGTCTCGGGACTGCACTGGGTGCACTCGATCGCGATGCCCGTTCCGCACACGCGTCCGATCGGCACGACGGTCAGCGGGAATCGGCGTGACCTGACCGTGGCGCACTCCGTATGGCGTCCGCGCACGCAGGTGCCTGCGACTGCCGGTCACCTCCTCGAGTTCCGATTCGTCGAGCGTGGGGATGCCTCGGTGGGCTTCGTCCTGCTTGTGCCGCATTACCTCGCGGAGACGGAGAACCCCGATGCCGTCATCGCGGCAGCGGAGCGTCTGATGGCGTCGACGGGACTCGTCCTCATCCTGGATTCCGTCCTGGAGCGCCGCGAGGACTATCTGGCACGCGTCGATGAGCAGGTCTCCGGGAACGACGAGCTGCAGCAGATGGTCCACAACCTCGAGCGCCGGTACGACGCCTACATGGCGGGGCGCAACCCCGACGACGACTCCTACGACGAGGGAGGTTTCAGCGAAAGGGACCTCCCGAGCGCCGATGAGCTCGCGGCCGAGTTGGAGCGTTACCTGGCCTCTCGGCCGTCCGGCGACGAAGACAAGCCGGGCCGCGGCTGAGGTGGCGCGCAGCGGGATTCGCGCGAAGTTCGCCGGAATGCGTCCGCATCGCCACACGTGTGCGATACTAGGACTCTGACCCGTTGTCAATCAGTGTTTTCGAGCACTGGACTTGACAAGGGTCTTACTAGTGTCCGAAATGTCCCGGGGCTACACAGCAGCTCCGTGAAAGGCGAAACGTGACTCCTGCCACGACGAAGAACACCCGGACGAAGAAGGCTGCCGAAGAGACGACCGCCGACGCTCCGGTCGAGACCGATGCGCCCGAGAAGCCCGCGCCCCTGAGCGCGGCGAAGCGTGCTGCCGCGAAGCGCGCCCCCGTCAAGAAGAAGAAGTCCGAGGACGTCGTCGAAGAAGACGAGTCTCCCGCAGCTGCTGCTGTCGAGGAGGACGAAGACGAGGATGCGAAGCCGGCCTTCACCGAGCCGCTGCCGACCGGCGCGATCGTCATCTCGTCCAAGGACGACGAAGAGGTCCCGGTCTACTCGACGCAGATCACGGGAGCGACGGCCGACCCGGTCAAGGACTACCTGAAGCAGATCGGAAAGGTCGCCCTGCTGAACGCGGCCGAAGAGGTCGAGCTCGCGATGCGCATCGAGGCAGGTCTCTTCGCCGAGGAGAAGCTGTCGGCGATGACCCCGGCCGAGAAGACGAGCCAGCTCGGTCTTGACCTGCAGTGGGTCGCCCGCGACGGCCAGCGCGCGAAGAGCCACCTGCTCGGCGCGAACCTCCGTCTCGTCGTCTCCCTCGCCAAGCGCTACACCGGTCGCGGTATGCAGTTCCTGGATCTGATCCAGGAGGGCAACCTCGGTCTCATCCGCGCCGTCGAGAAGTTCGACTACACCAAGGGCTTCAAGTTCTCGACCTACGCCACCTGGTGGATCCGTCAGGCGATCACCCGTGCCATGGCCGACCAGGCCCGCACGATCCGCATCCCGGTGCACATGGTCGAGGTCATCAACAAGCTCGCCCGCGTGCAGCGGCAGATGCTGCAGGACCTCGGTCGCGAGCCCACTCCGGAAGAGCTGAGCCGCGAGCTCGACATGACCCCGGAGAAGGTCGTGGAGGTGCAGAAGTACGGCCGCGAGCCGATCTCACTGCACACCCCGCTCGGCGAAGACGGCGACAGCGAGTTCGGTGACCTCATCGAGGACACCGAGGCCGTGGTCCCCGCCGACGCCGTGGGCTTCACGATGCTGCAGCGTCAGCTCGAGCAGCTCCTCGACTCGCTCTCCGAGCGCGAAGCCGGAGTGATCCGGATGCGCTTCGGACTGGGCGACGGTCAGCCGAAGACGCTCGACCAGATCGGTGACACGTTCGGCGTGACGCGTGAGCGCATCCGCCAGATCGAGTCGAAGACGATGGCCAAGCTGCGTCACCCGAGCCGCTCGCAGTCCCTGCGGGACTACCTCGAATGAGCCAGGCGAACGACGGCAAGGCCCTCGAGGCGAGTGTCGACGGCAAGAGCTATGCGCGCATCCCGCTGCGCACCCGCGTGGTCATGCCCCAGGACGACCTGGACGCGATCATCAGCGAGTACGCGAAGGATGCCGTCCAGCCGGGCGACCTCCTCTTCGTGACCGAGAAGATCGTGGCCATCACGCAGGGGCGGTCCTACCGCCTCGACGAGATCAAGCCCCGGAAGCTCGCGCTCTTCCTCTCGAAGTACGTCACTCGCACGCCCTACGGCATCGGTCTCGGCATGCCGGAGACGATGGAGATGGCCTTGCGGGAGTGCGGTACTCCGCGCATCCTGTTCGCCTCCGCGGTCGCGGCCGTGACCAAGGCCTTCGGCCGTCGCGGCGACTTCTACCGCATCGCCGGCGACAAGGCACGGGCGATCGACGGTCCGACCAAGCACACCATTCCTCCGTACAACGAGGCTGTGGTTCTCGGCCCCAAGGATCCCGATGGCGTGGCTGCTCGTCTGAAGGCGCTCATCGGAGGTCAGGCAGAGGTCGCCGTCGTGGACATCAACGACCTCGGCGGGAACATCCTCGGCTCGACTCTCGACAAGGCGGGCGAGCAGCGTCTCGTCAGGATCCTCGGCGACAACCCGCTCGGTCAGGGGCTGGAGTCGACGCCGCTTGGCATCGTTCGCGAAGTCTGAGCCCTCCACGAAGAATGCCCCCGGATCTCTCCGGGGGCATTCTCGTCTCTGCGCGTCTCAGAAGCCGATGACCTCGCGGTAGCGGGGCTTGTGGCCGGTGCGGATACCGGTCACGCTGGGCTTGTTCTCGTAGACTCCCGCACCCCAGTTGCCCTCGACGAGGACCGGCCCGTCGGGGGAGACGACGATGTCCCAGCCGACGTACTGCACCTGAGGCACGACCCGGGCGACCTGATCGATGAAGGCGCGTACCTCGTCCATGTAGGGCAGCTGGAAGTCGGCGATGCGGAAGCCCGAGTCCGGGTGCGTCTCATGGACGTGGCCGTGGGAGTCGTAACCGGCGCCGACCGCGTGGCCGTTCTCGTCGAGCATGGTGTAGAACCCGCCGAACGTCATCTGGTCGCTCACGGCGCCGCGGCCGAACTTCTGAGCCATGGCGAGGATGTGAGCCTTCTCGCCGTCGAAGAACGCGGTGATGCGGGTGGTGTTCACCGTGCCGGGGCAGACGGCCGCCAGTGCATCGTGCTGCCGGATGACCTCCTCGATGAGGAGCTCGCCTCGAGCCAGCAACCCGCGGTGGAACTCGTCCCAGTCCTCGATCTCGGCGGCGTGATAGCGATGCACTCCGGTGCCGGCCTGTCCCACCGGCTCCTTCGTGACGATCGTGCCGAGACGCTGGGTGAGTTCGCGCACGGCCTCGGCGTTCCCCTCCTCGACCACCATCCACTCGCGCTTCAGGAACGGAGAGAACTGCTTGTCGAACTCGACCTTGTCCTGGAAGATCCAGCGGTAGTCGGGGTGATCGTAGCGCTGCGAGAGCTGGTTCGAGACCGGATGGGTCATGTACGTGTCGCGCTCGGCCTTCGTGAGCATGGCGAAGTCGTAGTCGATGTAGTCCTGGAAACCGACGTTGTGACGGGCAGCCGACCACAGCATGTCGACGACGATCGCCGGCACGGCTCTGTGGTGCTGAGCGGAGGCCTCCTTGGCGCGTTCCACCACCGATCCGACGTCGATGCGGCGGGCACGTCCCATCAGATAGCGGATGCGGGGCGCGAGGGAAAGTCGAGACATGAGGCTCCAGGGTCGGGGTCCCCTCCAGTCTACGGGGGCGGGCGAGGTCGACCTGGGAGCCGGAAGCTAGGCTGGAGGGCGTGTGTGAGACGACTTCCAGCTCCCTGCCACGAGCCATGATCTCCCGCGCGGCACTGGCCGCGGGAGCCTCGGCAGCGGTGTCTGCCGGTGGAACGGTCGCCGACCTCAGGCGCGATGCCTGGGGACACGGCGTCCTCGCCGTCGCCCAAGTCGTGACCGCCGCCGGTGCGGAACGCGTCCTCGTCGACGCGCAGGGCGAGGTCGAGGCACTGCAGCTCGAGGGCATCCGTGGCGTCACCACCGGTGACCCCGACATCGACCCCAACCTCCTCTACGGTCTCCCCGATGAGAAGGGTCAGCTCGCGGCTCGGCCGGTGATGCGGCTGGCAGGGCGGGTGCTGTCCATCAAGCGGCTCCGGCCAGGGGATGCCGTCTCTTACGGCTACACGTATCGAGCGGAGAAGGAGACCACTGTCGCACTCGTGACGGGCGGCTACGCTCAGGGCATCGTGCGCGCACTCGGCAATCACGCGACCGTGGAGATCCGGGAGACGTCGATGCCCATCGTGGGGCGCGTCGCCATGGACGTGTGCGTCGTAGACCTCCAGGGCGCAGACATCGATGTCGACAGCGAGGTCACCTACTTCGGAGGCACCGGTCCGGCCGCATCCGGAGTCACACGTTGGGCGGACATCACCGGGATGACTGCAGCTGAGCTGGTCGCCGTCGCCGGCGCCCACGCCGTGAGGGGGTGGGAAGCGTGAGCCGCCCCGAGGTCCGCCTGAGCAGCAGTATCTTTCGCGCGAACATCGGGACAGTGCGTGACCGTGTCGCCCCGTCCGCGCTGATGCTCGTGGTCAAGGACGACGCGTACGCGCACGGCCTCTCCTGGGCGGTGAGGGCTGCGGTGGAGGCCGGGATCGACTGGTTCGGCAGCTATGACATCCGCACCGGACTCTCCGTCCGCAGACTCGCAGGCGGCGACGCCAGGATCTTCGCCTGGGCGACGTCGACGGACTCGGAGATAGACGATGCGCTGATGCAGCGCCTCGATCTCGGTGTCGGGACCACCGACTACCTCAGACGGATCATCGCGCGGGCCGAGGCGCTCGGGACGACGGCGCGCGTGCACCTGAAGATCGACACGGGTCTGCACCGCAACGGCATCCTGCCGGAGGACTGGGCATCGGCCGTCGACGAAGCGAGACGGGCCGAGCGGGCCGGTGCGCTCGAACTCGAAGGCGTGTGGAGCCATATCGCGGAAGCGAGCGACGAGGAAGATGACATCGCGCAAGCCGCTTTCCTCGATGCGGTGCGTATCGTGGGCGAGACCGGATCGGTCCCCGCGGCACTGCACCTGACCGCATCCGCGGCATCGTGGTGGCGTCCCGAACTGCGCGGAACGGTCTCGCGCATCGGGGCGTTCTGCTACGGCATCCGGTCGGCAGAGGGGCCGGAGCTCGAGGGAGTCCGCCCAGCGGCGAGCCTCGTCGCAAAGGTGTCCGCGGTCGACGGGGATCGTGTGACGATCAGCCTCGGCAGCTTCGACGGGCTTCCCTCCACGCTCTCGGGGAGCCTGGTCGGGACACCGGAAGGAGCCAGGACTCTCGTCTCCATCGGCCACACCTCATCGATAGTCGACGGATGGCGCGGCGCTGAGGTGGGTGCGGAGGTCGTCGTCTTCGGCGCAGGCGCGCAGGGCGAAGCTTCGGCGACGACCCTCGCCGAGCGGATAGACACCGTGGGAGAAGAGATCCTCACCCGGCTCACACCGCGTGTGCGAAGAGTCGTCGCCGACTGACCGTCATCGGCTGATCTCGTGCCCGCCGACCGGTTCAGCGGACCGCGGTCGACAGACCGGGATCAGCGGAGCGCTCAGACCGTCTCGATGAGACGCGCGGTCTCGTCATGCCAGCTGGTGGCGATGCTGCGGAGCTTCTCTTCGTACTTGCGGCCGTGGTGGGCGCAGAACAGGAGCTCGGATCCGTTGACCTCAGCGGCGATGTACGCCTGAGCGCCGCACGAATCACAGCGATCCATGGCGGTCAGACGGAACTCGACAATGGAGGTGTCACGTTCGGTCGTTGCATTCATCTCGGTGCCTCCTCGGGTGTCGGCTTCGCTGAGCGATTTGGTCAATACAACCACGCGCCACCTGTACGCATGCCCGGTTTGCGGCGTGTTTCGCTCAGCGCGTACGCGTGGTTTCCCGACTGGCTTCGCGCGGGGAGTGTCTGCGGAGGAGAGGCAGCTCGCGAGATTAGACTCGGAGATTGTGAATGCCGAGTACTCCGCCCATCATCTCCAGGTGCTTGAAGGCCTCGAAGCCGTCCGCAAGCGGCCCGGGATGTACATCGGGTCGAACGGGTCGCCCGGCCTCATGCACTGCATGTGGGAGATCATCGACAACTCGGTCGACGAGGCGGTCGCGGGCAACGGGACCAAGATCGACATCATCCTGCACGCCGATGGCAGCGTCGAGGTCCACGACCGCGGACGTGGTATCCCGGTCGACGTGGAACCGCGCACCGGCCTGACCGGCGTCGAGGTCGTTTACACCAAGCTGCACGCAGGCGGGAAGTTCGGAGGTGGGTCGTACGCCGCCTCC
>NZ_QOAY01000192.1:10081-10451 GCF_003314775.1 Microbacterium sp. H6
CGGCCTGCACGGCGTCGGCGCCTCCGTGGTGAATGCACTCTCCGAGCGCCTCGACGTCGAGGTCGACCGTGGCGGCAAGACTTATGCGATGTCCTTCCACCGCGGGGAGCCCGGCATCTTCGCCGATTCCGGTGAGAAGCGGCCGGATGCGCCGTTCACTCCTTTCCAGGAGAACAGCGAGTTGCGCGTGATCGGCAAAGCTCCCCGGGGCGTGACCGGTACCCGTGTCCGCTACTGGGCCGACCGTCAGATCTTCACCAAGGACGCGGCGTTCCAGCTCTCCGAGCTCGAGACCCGGGCCCGACAGACAGCCTTCCTGGTGCCTGGCCTGGAGATCCTCGTCAAGGACGAGCGTGCGGCGGGTCAGGTC
>NZ_QOAY01000192.1:10480-13369 GCF_003314775.1 Microbacterium sp. H6
CCCCGTGCCCGACTCCGATGGCGAGACGACCACTCTCGGACCCACCGAGACCTCCTACCTGTACGAGGGCGGAATCTCCGAATTCGTCGACTACCTCGCGATCGACCCGCCGATCACGGACAACTGGCGCATTCAGGGAGAGGGCACGTTCAAGGAGACCGTGCCCGTCCTGCAGCCGGACGGGCACATGGTCGCGACCGAGGTGGAGCGGGTGTGCGCCGTCGACATCGCGCTGCGGTGGGGGACCGGCTACGACACCAAGATCCGCTCGTTCGTCAACATCATCTCCACGCCGAAGGGCGGCACGCACCAGCAGGGCTTCGAGCAGGAGCTGCTCAAGGTGCTCCGCGCGCAGGTGGAGCAGAACGCCCGACGTCTGAAGGTCGGCAACGACAAGCTCGAGAAGGACGATGTGCTCGCCGGGCTGACGGCCGTCCTCACGGTGAACGTGCCCGAACCGCAGTTCGAGGGTCAGACGAAGGAGATCCTCGGAACCCCCGCCGTGCGGCAGATCGTGGCTCAGGTGCTCCGCAAGGACCTGGCTGAGCGCTTCGGCTCGACCAAGCGCGACGACAAGATCCAGGCGTCGCAGCTGCTCGACAAGGTCGTCTCGGAGATGAAGGCCCGCGTCTCGGCGCGCGCGCACAAGGAGACCCAGCGCCGTAAGAACGCGCTCGAGTCCTCGACTCTTCCGACGAAGCTCGTCGACTGCCGCACGAACGACGTCGAACGCAGCGAGCTCTTCATCGTGGAGGGCGACTCGGCCCTCGGCACCGCGAAGAACGCGCGCAACAGCGAGTTCCAGGCGCTGCTGCCCATCCGGGGCAAGATCCTCAACGTGCAGAAGGCATCCGTGGGCGACATGCTCTCGAACACCGAGTGCGCGTCGATCATCCAGGTGATCGGTGCAGGCTCCGGTCGGACGTTCGACATCGACGCAGCCCGCTACGGCAAGATCATCCTCATGAGCGACGCCGATGTCGACGGCGCGCACATCCGCACCCTGCTGCTGACCCTGTTCTTCCGCTACATGCGGCCGTTGATCGAGCATGGTCGCGTGTTCGCAGCCGTGCCGCCTCTGCACCGGATCATCGTGATCAATCCGGGGTCGAAACCGAACGAGACGATCTACACGTACAGCGAGCAGGAGATGCACGCGTTGTTGGCGAAGCTCCGCAAGGCGGGCAAGCGCTGGCACGAGCCGATCCAGCGCTACAAGGGCCTCGGAGAGATGGACGCCGAGCAGCTGGCGAACACCACCATGGACAGGTCGGGTCGTCTGCTGCGTCGCGTGCGGATGGAGGACGCGGAAGCCGCCGGGCGCGTGTTCGAGCTCCTCATGGGGAACGAGGTGGCTCCGCGCCGCGAGTTCATCATCGACTCCTCCGACCGATTGTCGCGCGAGTCGATCGACGCCTGAGACGTCAGACGAAAGAAAGCCGGCCCGGTGCAGACCGGGCCGGCTTCCTTTCGCTCTCACGCGGTCGGACCGCTCGCCTGTGCTCAGACCAGTGTGCGGCCGATACTGCCGATGACACCTTCGACGGGCTGGCCGGACGCGTCGCGGCGTGCTCCGTTCTCCGGAAGCTTGCGGACCGCGCCTGTCGGATCGACGGCGAGCGGCGGGTTGGGTCCGACCCATGCGACCGTCAGTCGGTCCTCACCCTTCAAGAACGCATGGGCGCGTACGCCTCCGGTGGCACGCCCCTTGGCTGGATACTCCGCGAAGGACGACACCTTGGCGCGCCCGGGCTCTGTGCCGGGAAGAGCGCTGTCACCTCCGGATACCGTGGCGACGACGGATTCCGCGGCCGGATCGACGACGCCGAAGAAGAGCACTGATGCGCCGGAGCCGAGCTTGACCCCGGCCATTCCGCCCGCCGGGGCGCCTTGCGGGCGCACAGCGGAAGCCGGGAAGTGCAGCAGCTGCGCGTCGGTCGTGACGAAGACCAGCTCCGCGTCGTCCGGTGCCTCTGCCGCCCCGACCACCGAATCGCCCGGTTTCAGGCCGATGACCTCGAGGTCAGGACGCACCGGGAGGCTGGAAGGGACGATGCGCTTGACCGTGCCCTGAGCGGTGCCGAGCGCGATCGGAGTCTCGCTGTCGAAACGCACGAAACCCAGAACGCGCTCGCCCTTGGTCGTGATGCCGAGGTAGTCGCGCAGGGGAGTACCGGCGGCGAGCTGCACCGACGTCGCCGGCACGGACGGGAGGTCGACGGGGGAGAAGCGGACGACGCGACCGAGGTTGGTCAGAGCCCCGATCTCGGCGCGGACGGTGGTCTCGACGGTGGTCAGGATCGCATCGTGCTTGCTGCGACGTGCAGGGACGGTGAGTTCCTGGCCCTCGCCGAGGTCGACGCGGACGGTACGTCCCGTGGTCGAGAGCACGAGCACGGTGGGCGCATCGGCGATCTGCAGATCGACCGCACCCTTGGTCGCTCGGGGCTTGGGCGGAGCCGCGTTCATCAGGAGTGTGCGCCGCGGTGTTCCGTATGCATCGGCTGCGGCGTCGAGCTCCTTGGCGACCGCGGCGCGGAGCAGGGTCGGGCTGTCGAGCAGTTCCCGCAGTGCGGCGATCTCCGCCAGCAACGCATCGCGTTCGGACTCCAGCTCGATACGCGAGAACTTGGTCAGACGGCGCAGGCGCAACTCGAGGATGTACTCCGCCTGGAGCTCGCTCAGATCGAAGACGGAGCGCAGCCGCGTGCGGGCCTGCTCCGAGTCATCGGAGGAGCGGATGACCTGGATGACCTCGTCGATGTCGAGGATCGCGATGAGCAGACCCTCCACCAGGTGCAGACGCTCCTCGCGCCGCTTCAGACGGTATCGGCTGCGGCGGGTGATGACCTCGAGACGGTGACCGACGTAGACGCTCAGCATCTCCTT
>NZ_QOAY01000192.1:13388-38676 GCF_003314775.1 Microbacterium sp. H6
GCCCAGCGTGCGCGGCTGGCCATCGACCAGGGCGACGTTGTTGATGCTGAACGAGTCCTCCAGCGGAGTCAACCGGTAGAGCTGCTCGAGCACGGCGTTCGGGTCGAAGCCGGTCTTGATGCCGATCGCGACGCGCAGTCCGTGGTTGCGGTCGGTGAGGTCGGTGACGTCGCTGATGCCCTGCAGCTTCTTCGACTGCACCGCATCCCGGATCTTCTCCAGCAGGCGCTCGGGTCCCACCATGTACGGCAGCTCGGACACGATGATGCCGGTACGCCGCGGGCCGAGCGGCTCGATGGAGGTCTTGCCCCGCACCTTGAGGGCGCCGCGTCCGTTCGTGTACGCGTCCTTGACACCGTCGAGTCCCATCAGGATCCCGCCGGAGGGGAAGTCAGGTCCGGGGACGAACTCCATCAGCTCCTCGGTGGTCGCATCCGGATTCTCGAGGAGGTGAGTGGCCGCCGCGACCACTTCGATGAGGTTGTGCGGCGCCATGTTGGTCGCCATGCCGACGGCGATCCCACTCGCGCCGTTGACCAGCAGGTTGGGGAAGGCGGCCGGCAGCACGGCAGGCTGCTGGAACTGACCGTCGTAGTTCGGGATGAAGTCGACGACGTCCTCGTCGAGGTTCTCGGTGAGGGCCAGCGCGGCGGCGGCGAGTCGTGCCTCGGTGTATCGGGCTGCAGCGGGCCCATCGTCGAGGGAGCCGAAGTTGCCGTGCCCGTCGACCAGGGGCACACGCAGCGCCCACTCCTGCGCGAGCCGCACGAGCGCGTCATAGATCGCCGAGTCGCCGTGGGGGTGCAGCTTTCCCATGACCTCGCCGACGACGCGCGCACTCTTGACGTGGCCGCGGTCCGGACGCAGGCCCATCTCGGCCATCTGATACAGGATGCGGCGCTGCACGGGCTTCAGCCCGTCGCGCGCATCGGGCAGGGCACGCGAGTAGATCACCGAGTACGCGTATTCGAGGAACGAACCCTGCATCTCGCTGGAGAGGTCGATGTCCTGGATGCGCTCCTCGACGGGCTCGGGCGGCGGAGTTTTCGGCATGGACTTCCTGGGGGCATACGGGAGCCTGTGTCAGACTGGCTCGGATGTCCTTCATGCTACCGTCCGCGGCGCCCAGCGCCCGGAGTGTCGTCGGGGTGGCGGGCGACCTGTTCGCCGCACTCCGAGGCGAATCCGAGGTTCTGCCGCGCGCGGACTCGGTCGTGCTCGTGGTGATCGATGGGCTCGGGGCGATCAGCCTGCGTGGCCATGCCGGACACGCGCGCTCCCTGACCGCGGGGATGGCGAAGAAGGACGTCGCCCACTCGGTGTTCCCCTCCACCACGGCGGCGGCGCTCACGAGCATCGTCACGGGTGTATGGCCGGGGGAGCACGGGCTCGTCGGTTACCGCGTGCTCGATCCCGACCGCGATGTGCTCGTCAACCAGCTCAGCGGCTGGGAGACCGACGGGATCGATCCGCTCACCTGGCAGTCGGCCCCGACGATCTTCGAGCGAGCGGCCCGCGACGGACACGAGAGTTTCGCCGTCGGGTTCGCCGGGTACGCGCACAGCGGCTTCACCAGAGCCACTCTGCGCGGTGCCGAGTTCGTTCCCGCGACGACCGCGGCCTCGCGGGTCGAAGCCGCATATGAGCTCGCTCGCGAGCACCCGGGGTCGCTCGTCTACTGTTACCTGCCGGAGGTCGACAAGGCAGGTCACAAGCACGGCATCGCCTCCCCGGAGTGGGTCGCCGCGCTGGAGGACGTCGATGCGGCGCTGTCTGCACGTGTCCCGGCGGGCGTGGGCGTCGTGGTCACCTCGGATCACGGGATGGTCGATGTGGCGCCGAACCGTCAGGTCGTCCTGGCCGAGGAGCACGTCGCGGGGATTCGCCACATCGGCGGCGAACCGCGCATGCTGCACGCGTACCTGGAGACCGACGCGGACCGCGCGGCGGTGACGTCGAGATGGCGCGCCGACCTGGAGGGGGTGGCCGACGTGCTCACCCGCGAGGAGGCGATACGTCACGGCCTCTTCGGACCGAAGGTCACAGATGCCGCCGCATCGCGCGTCGGCGACCTGCTCGCGATCGCTCGCGGTGCCTGGGCTCTCTACGACGGTACGGCGGCCGACCAGCGCAGTCGCGGGATGGTGGGCCAGCACGGCGCGCTCACACCGGAGGAGAGACAGGTGCCGGTGATCCGGCTCGGCGCGTTCGAGCGCTGACGCAGCCCCTCATCCCCGCCGCGGGTGGGGCTCAGACCAGTCGCGTCTCACTCATCGGTGCGTGCGCCGAAGACGATCTCGTCCCACGACGGCATCGCGTTCCGGCGACGGCGGCGTCCCGTGGAGTCGCCGGTGTCCGAGCTGCTGTTCTGCGGCGCGGGCTGCGGGGGCTCCGGTTCTTCATCCGGCTGCTCCAGGGCCTCGAACAGTGCGATCGGACTCTGGTCCGATCGATCCGTGTCCTCCACGTCGTCGAGCAGCGGCGCGGTCTCCCGCTGTCCGCGGCGTCGGCGTAGAGCCTCGAGGAGGTCCGCCGTCTCCGGACTCGTGGTCTGCGCGGCGGGAGCGCGCTTGATCGCCGCGTCCTGCGCTGCCGCGTCGGAGCGGGCCGGGAGCGAGGGGTCTTCCACGTCCGCTTCGGGTGCGGGTACCAGCCGCGGTCCGAACGCGCCGGAGTCGAAGCGACTCTCGTCCTTGTACGGCGAGGTCCGCTCGGCATCGACCGCTCGGAGGCGGGGGATGAGACCCTCGGGGAGCGAGCCCTGCCGAGAGAGCTGTGTCGCGTCGGCGTTCAGCGGTGAGAGCGCGCTGCGGCGAGGATCGAAGCTCCAGCGGGCGTCGTGATCGACCTCGTTGGCGGTGAACTCGAGCTTGATGGTCCAACCGGAGTCCTCCTTCCAGCTCGCCCAGCGTTCGGAGGTGGCTTCGATCTCGGCGAGCTTGGCGCGGACGGCCACACCGAAGGTCGGCTGCGCGTCGGGCTCGACCTCGCTGCCGATCAGGACGGGCACGGCGAGGGCCTGTCCGATCACGTGCTCGCGCTCGGCGAGGACGGGTCCTTCGAATCGGGCCACGTCGTCGACGCTGATGCCGAGCAGCTCCGCGACCTCGGGCGCGGTGAGCCCGGCGCGGATCTGGGCCTGGATGTCGCGCGGGCTCGCAGCGAGCTTCTGGGCCGTCGGCTCGCTCTGACGGGTGGCGCGGCGGATCTCGCGCTGCAGCATGTCGTCGATGGGCAGCGCGAACCGCTCGCCCGACTCGGTCGCGAGTACGAGGACTCCTGCTTCTGTGCCGACGATGGTGACGTTTTCCATGCGAATGCCCCTCTGATGGGTGTCCGTTCATGGTGTCACGCGTGAGGGGTCGCGGACGGGAATAGCGTGGGCGTGCCGTGAGTTTCCTCTGTCGCACGGACGAGCATTTGCGTTATGTCGTCCGGTCGTGCAAACTATGGCCGCCGAATACCCGACGGCGCACCACCCACTCGCACCATGAAAGTGGAGATCTACCGCATGGCAACCGATTACGACGCCCCCCGAAAGAGCGAAGACGACTCCGAGTCGATCGAAGCCCTCAAGGAGCGTGTGCCGGACAAGAACTCCGGCTCAAGCGGGGACGAAGACTCCGACAACCCGTCGAGCTTCGACCTCCCGGGTGCCGACCTCTCCGATCTCGAGCTCGATGTCGTCGTGCTGCCCGCGCAGCAGGACGAGTTCACATGCATGAGCTGCTTCCTCGTGAAGCACCGCTCGCAGCTCGACCACGAGGGCGCATCCGGGCCCATCTGCAAGGAGTGTGCTGCGTAAGCAGTCCTTCGAGCGACGTATCACGCGCCCCCGACCGTCTCGGTCAGGGGCGCGCTGTCGTTGGGTGAGCGTGTCAGGTCTGGGAAGCGCGGATCGCGGCGACGAGCCGGTCGGGCGTCCGCGTCGAGATCGTCCATGCGTCCACGGGGTCGTCCTGGTCGAGGTTCGGCACGACGACGATGCCGTCGATGCCGCCGCGGATCAGGTGCCACCCGCGCGCCGGGAGACCGGGGCCGCGGGCATGACGGGCTTCCTCGCCCGTCAGTGCAGTGGGTGCTCCGAGGTGCTTCGTGTCGATGTGCGCGCGACCTGCATGCAGGGTGGAGCCGACGACCGAGACGACCGGTGTGGCGGCGATGACACCGAACACGAGCAGGGCCGATACTGCCGCACCGACGACGAGCGCGACGGTCGAGCCGATCGGCACGAAGACAAGCGAGACCATGGGGCCGGCGACCGCGACGGTCACGAGCAGCCAGAGGCTCGGCGAGAGCCTCTCGCGGTAGCGGGGACGTGAGTCTGTGACGGGGTTCTGCATTAGCCTCATGGGGTGACCGATTCCGTTGATGTCCCCATTATCGCTGCAGTGCTGCCCGGGTATGCGCATCCGGGAGACGCCGGAGCCGATCTCGTCGCCGCCGAGGCGGTGCACCTGGAGCCGGGGGAGCGCGCTCTCGTGCCGACGGGGGTGAGCATCGCCCTACCCGACGGGTATGCGGCATTCGTCGTACCGCGCAGCGGCCTGGCGGCGAAGCACGGCATCTCGATCGTGAACTCTCCCGGAACGGTGGACGCCGGCTATCGCGGCGAGATCAAGGTGAGTCTGATCAACACGGATACCAAGAGCGCGTACGATGTGGCGGTCGGCGATCGTATCGCGCAGCTGATCATCATGCCGGTCACGCGCGCCACGTTCATCCCGGTCGACGTGCTGCCGGACAGCGTCCGTGGTGCCGGTGGATTCGGCTCCACCGGATACCAGGCAGCGACCCACCAGAGCGAAGCAGGACGAGCCAATGACTGACAACAACGAGACCCCTTCGAAGTCGGCACCGTTGAACCGTGCCACCGACGGGCCCTTCGATGACTCCGAGGCGAACCCGGTCCGTCCGTACATCGATCTCGGCGGCATCAAGATCCTGCCGCGCGAAGGTCTGAATCTGCGCCTCGAAGTCGAGGAGCAGTCGAAGCGCATCGTCGCGGTCGGCCTGGACTACGCCGACTCCTCGCTGCAGGTGCAGCCGTTCGCGGCGCCGCGCTCCGGCGGACTGTGGGACGAGACCCGAGTGCAGCTCCGCGACCAGGTCAAAGCCCAGGGCGGTCGCGTCGAGGAGCGCGAAGGCCCACTGGGCAAGGAGCTCCTCGCCGAGGTTCCTGCCACGGCGGCGGAGGGATCAGGGCTGCGTCTCGCGCGTTTCATCGGCATCGACGGCCCGCGCTGGTTCCTGCGCGGTGTGATCGGTGGCGCAGGAGCGTCTGACCCCGAAGCCGCCGAGAAGGTCGAGGACCTCTTCCGCTCGATCGTCGTCGTCCGCGGCGGTTCGCCGATGCCCCCGCGCGACCTGATCCCGCTCAAGATGCCGGCGACTCCGGGTTCCGCGTGAGCGCTCCCGAGCCCGACGCCGAACGCGAGAAGAGCACCTCCGAGATCCTCGGGGCGGCGCTCGGCGGTGCCGCGCGTCGTGCCGGTCTCGATCCCGCTGAGGGCTCCAGCACCCACAAGGTGGTCTGGACGGCGATGGGGGGATGGCGCGGCATCCTCGAGTCCGTGCTGCCGAGCCTCGCTTTCGTCATCCTCTTCACCATCCGCCCGGAGCCGCTGATCCTGTCGTTGGGGGTGTCGGTCGGCCTGGCAGCGGTGTTCACCCTCGTCCGACTGGTGCAGAAGTCGCCGCCCTCCGCCGCGCTGGGCGGTCTCATCGCGGCTGTGGCCGCCGCGGCGCTCGCGCTGTGGACCGGACGCGGCGCGGACAACTTCGTGCCAGGACTCATCACGAACGCGGTCTACGGATCGGTCATCCTGATCTCCGCACTGATCGGATGGTCGCTGATCGGCCTCGCGGTCGGATTCCTGATGGGGGAGGGCACCACCTGGCGCACCGACCGCCGCAAGCGACGTGCGTACTTCTGGCTCGGGATCGCCTGGGCCTCGCTGTTCTTCGCGCGCCTCGCCGTCCAGCTGCCCCTGTATCTCGCCGGCGACGTCACGGCACTCGGGACGCTCAAGCTCATCATGGGGTTGCCGTTGTTCGCACCGCTCATCGCCGTGACCTGGTTGGTCGTACGGGCGCTCCACCCCCGCGAGCCTGCGCGCGAGGATGCCCCCGAGGCGTGATAGATTTATCTTGACATCAAGATAAATCGCAGGCTTTCGCCGGTGCGCTTCCCGGAGCAGACTGGTTAGGTCCCCCTTGCTAGCCGCAGGGGCTCACTGGCGAGCAAGATGGAGGCGCCTGTCGCTCCCATCCGAATAGAAGGAGACGGATTCGTGTCCACGGTGAACAGCTTCGGTGCCAAGAGCACCCTGACAGTCGGCAGCACCGACTATGAGATCTTCCGCATCGACACGGTGCCCGGTTTCGAGAAACTCCCCTTCAGTCTCAAGGTCCTCCTGGAGAACCTGCTCCGCACCGAGGACGGCGCGAATGTGACGAAGGCGCAGATCGAGGCGCTGGGGTCCTGGGACGCAGCGGCTGAGCCCAACACCGAGATCCAGTTCACGCCGGCGCGCGTGGTCATGCAGGACTTCACCGGTGTCCCGTGCATCGTCGACCTCGCCACCATGCGCGAGGCCGTGACGGCTCTGGGCGGCGACGCCAACAAGATCAATCCGCTCTCGCCGGCCGAGATGGTCATCGACCACTCGGTCATCGCCGACCTGTTCGGCTCCGAGAACGCACTCGAGCGCAACGTCGAGATCGAGTACGAGCGCAACGGTGAGCGCTACCAGTTCCTGCGCTGGGGCCAGACCGCCTTCAGCGACTTCAAGGTCGTCCCGCCCGGGACCGGCATCGTGCACCAGGTGAACATCGAGCACCTCGCGAAGGTCATCTACGACCGCGACGTCGACGGCGTGCTCCGCGCCTACCCCGACACCTGCGTCGGCACCGACTCGCACACCACGATGGTCAACGGTCTGGGCGTGCTCGGCTGGGGCGTCGGTGGCATCGAGGCCGAGGCTGCCATGCTCGGTCAGCCCGTGTCGATGCTCATCCCTCGCGTGGTCGGCTTCAAGCTTTCCGGTGAGATCCCCGCCGGTGTCACGGCGACCGATGTCGTGCTCACGATCACCGACCTGCTGCGCAAGCACGGCGTCGTCGGCAAGTTCGTCGAGTTCTACGGCGAGGGCGTGGCATCCGTGCCGCTGGCCAACCGCGCCACCATCGGCAACATGTCACCGGAGTTCGGTTCCACGGCGGCGATCTTCCCGATCGACGACGTCACCCTCGACTACCTGCGCCTGACCGGCCGCAGCGACGAGGCCGTCGCACTCGTCGAGGCCTACGCCAAGGAGCAGAAGCTCTGGCACGACGCATCGCACGAGCCCACCTTCAGCGAGTACCTCGAGCTCGACCTCGGCACCGTCGTGCCGTCGATCGCCGGCCCGAAGCGCCCGCAGGACCGCATCCTCCTCTCGGAGGCGAAGTCGCAGTTCGAGCAGGACATCCTGGCGTACGCGACCGCATCGACCTCGGACTCGGTCGTCGACCTCGAGTCGAAGCACTCCTTCCCGGCATCTGACCCCGGTTCGGTTCCCGGCGAGGAGGAGCCCACCACCAGGCGTCCGGTGCACATCAACAGCGGCGCGCCGGCCAACGCCTCGAAGCCCGTCCCCGTGACCACACCCGACGGGGAGAAGTACATCCTCGACAACGGCGCCGTCACCCTGGCTGCCATCACGTCGTGCACCAACACGTCGAACCCGTCGGTCATGATCGCCGCCGGTCTCGTCGCACGCAAGGCGCTCGAGAAGGGGCTCAAGCAGAAGCCGTGGGTCAAGACCACGCTCGGCCCCGGCTCCAAGGTCGTCACCGACTACTACGAGAAGTCCGGTCTCGACAAGGACCTCGAGGGTCTCGGCTTCTACACGGTCGGCTACGGCTGCACCATCTGCATCGGAAACTCCGGACCGCTGATCGAAGAGGTCTCCGAGGCCATCAACTCGCACGACCTCGCCGTCACGGCCGTCCTCTCGGGCAACCGCAACTTCGAGGGTCGCATCAGCCCCGACGTGAAGATGAACTACCTCGCCAGCCCGCCGCTGGTCATCGCCTACGCGCTGGCGGGGTCGATGCACTTCGACTTCGACAACGACGCCCTCGGCAAGGGCAGCGACGGCGAAGACGTCTTCCTGAAGGACATCTGGCCGACGCCAGACGAGGTGCAGGAGATCGTCGACTCGTCGATCTCGCGCGACCAGTTCATCAAGCAGTACGCCACGGTGTTCGACGGCGACGAGCGCTGGCGCAACCTGCCGACGCCGGATGACGACACGTTCCAGTGGGACGAGAACTCGACCTACGTCCGCAAGGCACCGTACTTCGACGGCATGACGATGGAGCTCACCCCGGTGAAGGACATCGAAGGTGCTCGCGTGATGGCGACGCTCGGCGACTCGGTGACCACCGACCACATCTCGCCGGCCGGAAACATCAAGCCGGGGACGCCCGCGGCCCAGTACCTGACGGAGCACGGCGTCGACCGCAAGGATTTCAACTCCTTCGGCTCGCGCCGCGGAAACCACGAGGTGATGATCCGCGGAACGTTCGCGAACATCCGTCTCAAGAACCTCATGGTCTCCGCCGTGAACGACGGGCAGGTCGTCGAGGGTGGCTACACCCGCGACTTCACGCAGCCGGGCGGCCCGCAGTCGTACATCTACGACGCGAGCATGAACTACCAGGCGCAGGGCACGCCGCTCGTCATCTTCGGCGGCAAGGAGTACGGTTCCGGTTCGTCGCGTGACTGGGCGGCCAAGGGCACGAGCCTGCTCGGCGTCAAGGCCGTCATCACGGAGAGCTTCGAGCGCATCCACCGGTCGAACCTGATCGGCATGGGAGTCGTGCCGCTGCAGTTCCCCGCCGGCGAGAGCTGGGAGTCGCTGGGCCTCGACGGGACCGAGATCGTCTCGATCTCCGGCCTGGAAGAGCTCAACAACGGCGTCACGCCGAAGACGGTGAAGGTCACGGCCACCCCGAGCGAGCACTCGCCCGAGGGCAAGCAGCCGGTCGAGTTCGACGCGGTCGTGCGCATCGACACCCCCGGTGAGGCTGACTACTACCGCAACGGCGGCATCCTGCAGTACGTGCTGCGTTCGCTCGTCTGATCGCACGCTGGTTGATCGCGTAACGGAGGGGCTCGTGTCTTCGGACACGGGCCCCTCCGTCGTGTCAAGGGGGCCTCCATCCTCGGAGCTTTCCCGGCCCGGGGCGGTAGGATCAGGACGACGCCCGCACCCGTGTCGGGCGTCTTTGACGAAGCCTGTGAGGAGGCGCAGATGCCCATTCTTCCGAGCATCTCTGGACCCCGCGATCTGGATGCCCTCTCGACCGAGCAGCTGGCGGAACTCGCCGCGGAGATCCGCGAGTTCCTGGTCGAGAACGTGTCCCGTACCGGTGGCCATCTGGGCCCCAACCTCGGCGTCGTCGAGCTGACGATCGCCCTGCATCGCGTGTTCTCGTCTCCGGACGACCCCTTCATCTTCGACACCGGGCATCAGTCCTACGTGCACAAGCTGCTCACGGGCCGCCAGGACTTCTCCGGCCTGCGCGTGCGCGGCGGACTCGCGGGGTACCCGCAGCGCGGGGAGAGCGCCCATGACGTGGTGGAGTCGTCGCACGCCTCCAGCTCGCTCAGCTGGGCCGACGGTATCTCCCGGGCGCTCACGGCGACCGGCCGCGCCGACAGGCATGTGGTCGCGGTGGTCGGCGACGGCGCGCTGACCGGTGGAATGACCTGGGAGGCGTTGAACAACATCTCCGATGACAATGACCGCAACCTGGTCATCGTCGTCAACGACAACGGACGTTCCTACGCGCCAACGATCGGCGGCATGTCGCGCTACCTCAACCGGGTGCGTACGGCAGCGGCCTACAAAGACCTGCATCAGCGCTCCGACCGCCTCTTCCGTGCTTTCGGTCCCGTCGGCCGTGCCGTGTTCCGCGGTGTCCGCGGCGGTACCCACGGGTTCCTCTCGCGGTTCACGAACAACGAGGCGCTGTACTCGAACCTCGACATCAAGTACCTCGGCCCCGTCGACGGGCATGACCTCCCCGCGCTGCTCGAGACGCTGGAGCTGGCGAAGTCGTACGGTGCCCCCGTCATCGTGCACACGATCACCGAGAAGGGCCGCGGCTATCAGCCGGCCCGCGACGACGAGGCCGACCAGTTCCACGCCGTCGGCAAGATCGATCCGACGACAGGGGAGACCCTGTCGTCGGGCGGTCGTGGGTGGACCGACGTCTTCTCCGACGCTCTGGTCTCCGTGGGTGAGCAGCGCAACGATGTGATCGCCATGACTGCTGCGATGCTGCGACCGACGGGCCTCGCGCCGTTCGCCGAGCGCTTCCCCGACCGCGTCTACGACGTGGGAATCGCCGAGCAGCATGCCGTGGCTTCCGCCGCGGGACTGGCCTACGGGGGACTGCACCCCGTCGTCGCCCTGTACGCCACCTTCATGGGGCGTGCCTTCGACCAGGTGCTGATGGACGTGGCGCTGCACCGCGCCGGAGTCACCTTCGTCCTCGATCGCGCCGGTGTGACCGGCCCCGACGGGCCGAGCCATCACGGCATGTGGGACCTCGCCATGCTGCAGATCGTCCCGCACATCCGCATCGCCGCGCCCCGCGACGGCGCCCGACTGACCGAAGCCCTCCGAGAGGCGGTCGACGTCGAGGACGCACCGACGGTCATCCGCTTCCCCAAGGGCGAGGTCGCCGCCGACCTCCCGGCCATCGAGCGGCTCAGCGACGGTGTCGACGTACTCGCCCGCGGCGAGACGGAGGACGTGCTCATCGTCGCCATCGGCCCCTTCGCGGAACTGGCGCTCGATGTCGCCGACCGGCTTCGCGCGCAGGGCATCGGCGCCACCGTCATCGATCCGCGATGGGCCATCCCTGTGCAGCCGTCGATCGTGGAGCTCTCGGCTCACCATCGCCTCGTGATCACCATCGAAGACGGGATCCGCGTGGGAGGAATCGGCACCCGTGTCCGGCAGGTTCTTCGAGAGGCGGGGATCGACACGGCGGTGGACGAGCTGGGTCTTCCCGACGAGTTCATCGATCACGCCTCCCGCGATCAGATCCTCGCCGATGCGGGGCTCACCGCGCCCAAGATCGCGCAGGACATCGTTTCGCAGGTGCTCGGGACCCGCATCCCCAAGGCGCGTCACGCGGGCGAGACCGGGACGATCGACCTTCCCCTGCACGAGAGGCACTGAGACCCGTCCCAGGGTTTTCCCGCTCCAGCAGCGTGCCCGCACCGGCGGTGGTGCCCGGGGGAGATCAGTTCAGGGCATGCAGTGCCGCGACGGCCTGGGCTCCGCGATCCACCTCTCGGAGTGCGGTCGACAGCAGGTAGCCGTCGGTGAGCGCGTCGCCGGTGACCATCACGCGCACCAGCTCGACGCCGCAGGCGCGGCGAACCTCGTCGGCACTGGCCGCGATGACCCGGGTGTTGATCTCGTCGTTGTGCGGCAGCTCTGCTCCTTCGAGGCTGCGGACCACATCTCGCAGCGCCGCGCCGACGATGTTCGAGGCGCGTTCCTTCACGTTCACCACATCCAACTCGAAGACGCGCAGATCGTGCCCCGTCGGTAGGGGACGCCACTCGAACGAGGCGTGCACGCGATGCTGATGACCGCTCGCACCGCTCAGCTCCCGCGCAGGCAGATCCGTCGCGCGGCACCGCACGTCGACGAGTTTGTACCAGTAGAACAGGGGGAACGCCCCGTGTGAGCCCGGGTCCAGCACGACGACTTCGCCCACCGCGCCACCGTGCTGGGACGGACGCCGTTGAGGGCGGTTGCGGATGATGGGTTTGCCGTTGCGGGTTCGGATGGCCGCCCAGCCCTCGTCGACGGTGACGATGAAGAGCTTGAGGAGAGCGGGGAGCACCAGGAGCGTGGTGAGGATGGCCGTTCCGGTCTTCAGCAGGCCCGACATCCCCTTGCCGCCCAGCATCGTGAAGAGCATGTCCATGTCACCACTGTGCAGGTTCGCCGAGTGCCGATGTGTCGTCGGGCGGCCTGCTCGCCGTGATTTCATGCGGTGTTCCCCGCACGTTCCCTGCCCGGCTGTGCGGCGGATACGCGATGGCTCCGGCCGCGCCGTGATCCGGTCTCAGAGAAGCGCGGAGACCGCGCGGGCCACGACGGACTCGACCACTGGACGACAGCGGGCTCTATCCGCGTCGACGAGTCCGATGCGCGTGCGCCGGTCGAGGACATCGTCGACCGTCATCGCCCCCTCCACGCGGACGGCGTACTCGACCTCTGCCGCGGTCAGGGCCGTCGCCTCGTCCAGCAGCTCGTCCGATGAGGGGACGTCACGATCCGCGAGCCGCAACGACGCGGTGCGACTCTGTCGCGACGACGGCAGACTCCGCGTCGTGACGGCGAGATCGACGGCATCCTCGGCCATGCGTCGATAGGTCGTCAGCTTCCCGCCGAGCACCGAGATGAAGCCCGACTCCGATGCCGCCACCAGGTGCCGACGGGAGATGTCGGCTGTCGAGTCGGTTCCGCTGTCGACAAGCGGCCGCAGGCCGGCGAAGGCGCCACGAACCTGATCGCGTCGGACCGCGGTGGCGAGAACGCGGTTGAGGCTGTGGAGGAGGAACTCGATCTCGGTCTCCGTCGGCTGAGCGACCCGCGGGACCGCGCCGGGTGAGTCTTCGTCGGTGAGTCCGACGATCAGTCGTCCGTGTGCCTGTGGCAGAGCGAAGACGTATCGGCTGATCGACCCTTCGTGAGGGATCGTCAGTGCCGTCGACGGAGCGCCGAGGTCGGCGGCGTCGAGCACGATGTGGGTCCCTCGACTCGGTCGCACCGTGATCGACGGATCGAGTGCTCCCGCCCACACTCCCGTCGCGTTGACGACCGCACGTGCACGGATCTCGAAACGCTCGCCCGTCGTCGCCTCCTCGACCGAGGCCCCATCTGCGCGCAGGGAGAGCGCACGGACCCTGGTGAGGATGCGGGCGCCGAGGGCCGCTGCGGTGCGGGCCACCGTCGTGACGAGGCGCGCATCATCGACGAGCTGACCGTCATAGGCCAGCATTCCTCCGCGGAGGCCCCGCTGGTCGAGGGCTGGCATCAACCGCATGGCCGTGCGCGCGGAGACCACGGCAGGGGCGGGGAGGACCCGGCGCGGGGTGTGTGCGCGCATCCGCAGCACATCGCCCAGCCCCATGCCCACGGTGCCTGCGACACGCTGACGGAGTGTGACAGTCTGCGAGAACGGCAGGAGCTGTCCGAGGGGGTGGATGAGGTGAGGGGCGATCGAGGTCATCAGGAGATGGCGTTCGTGCGCGCTCTCCCGCGCGGTCGCGAAGTCTCCGGTGGCGAGGTAGCGCAGGCCGCCGTGCACGAGCTTCGAGCTGAATCTGCTGGTGCCGAAAGCCAGATCCTCGGCTTCGATCAGCGTCACGGTGAGTCCGCGAGAGGCAGCATCGAGTGCGACTCCCACGCCCGTGATGCCGCCGCCGATCACGAGCACGTCGACCCGCTCCTCGGCTGCGAGCGTGAGCTCCGTCCTCCGTCGCGCGACATTGAGCGCGGATGGCTCCCTGATCATGGGCGCAGCAGTCCGTCCAGCGCGGCCCGCAGTTCGCGCTCCCATGCCGCCTCCGAGATCAGATCGGAGACGGTCCCGTGGGAGAGCACCGCGGACTGCGCGATGAGCAGCAGCATGACGGCCATCTCCTGCGGTGCACCGTCGCGCACCGATCCGTCGAGCTGTGCGGTTCCGATCGCTGCGGACAGCCACCCGAGGATCATGCGCTGGCTCGAACCCACGCGCTGCAGCGTGTATCGCGTGAACGCTTCCGGCTCGTCGGCCAGCAGTCTCGCATACAGGGCGTCGCTCCGGAACAGGCCGATGAAGCGCAGCACGTCGTCGACGAGGGCGGGCCTGGTGGCCGCAGTCGCGGGGAAGGCGCTCAGGATGGTGGTCACACGGCGCAGCAGTGCTGCACGGACGACGTCATCGGCGTCGTTCCAGTTGCGGTAGATCGTCGGCCGACTCAGCTCTGCGCGCCGGGCGAGCTCCGCGACGGTGACGCCGTGCACGCCGCGCCTCTCGATCAGCGCATCGGCCGCATCGAGGATCTTCGTCTGCGTGGCATCCCAGAGAGGTTGACGTTCTTCCATGATGTGTCACACTGTAACGCATGGGCCAAGAGAACGGCAGGGTCGATGCGGACTCGCTGATGAGATGGAACGGCTGGGGCGACCCGGCCAAGGCGAAGGGGCTGCCTCTTCCGGTGCGTGCTCTGCTGCCGATGCTGTTGGGTCGCGTCCGCACGCCCGCTCCGGCCGTCGAACTCTCGGAGGTGCAGCTGCGCCCGTCGCGTCTGACAGCGGAAGACCGCGCGGCGTTCGTCCTCGCCGTCGGCCTCGAGAACGTCGACGACACACCGGAGGCCCGTGTCCGTCACGCGGGCGGGCGCTCGACGCCCGACCTGCTTCGCCGACGCGAGGCACGACAGGACGCACCGGACGCCGTCGTCCGCCCCGCCGACCACGACGAGGTCCGTGCGTGTCTCGATGCCGCGGCGGCGCAAGGTGTCGCCGTCATCCCCTTCGGTGGCGGGACGAGCGTCGTCGGCGCACTCGATCCTGAACGGGGCGCGCATCACGCCGTGGTCAGCCTCGATCTGCGGCGGCTGAGCGGCATGGTGCGGCTCGATGAGACCAGTGGTGAGGCCGTGCTCGCGGCCGGCACGACGGGGCCGGAGGCGGAGGCGCTGCTTTCCGCGCGCGGGTTCGAGCTCGGTCATTTTCCGCAGAGCTTCCGCTATGCCACGATCGGCGGATTCGCGGCGGCTCGGTCTTCGGGGCAGAACTCTGCGGGGAACGGGCGCTTCGACACGATGGTGACCGGGATCAGAGTGACCACCCCGACCGGCGACATCGAGCTCGGGCGGTCGCCGGGCTCTGCCGCAGGGCCCGACCTGATTCGAGTGTTCCTCGGCTCCGAGGGCATCTTCGGCGTGATCACCGAGGTGCGGGTGCGCGTCCACCCGATCCCGCGCGCGAGGGTGTTCGAGGCCTGGTCGTTTCCGGACTTCGCCAGTGGAGCCGAGGGGCTTCGTCGTGTCGCTCAGCTGAGCGGCGGTCCGACCGTCATCCGGCTGTCCGACGAAGCGGAGACGGCTGTCAGCCTCGCCCAGGTCGGGCGGATCGGCAAAGCACTGGCCAAGGGCGCCAGCGTGGTCACGGTGTACGAAGGCGAGGACATCGCGGAACGACGGGCTCATGCCGGTGCTCACCTCGCCGCGGCGGGCGGGACCTCCTCGGGGGAAGGCCCGGCAGAGGACTGGCTCAGGACCCGGTTCGACGGACCTTATCTGCGCGATTCACTTCTCGACGCCGGTGTCTTCTGCGAGACATTGGAGACCGCGACGACGTGGTCGAACCTGCGGGCGCTGCGCTCGACGGTCGAGGCGGCGCTCAAGGAGGGCTTCGCAGACATCGGCGCCAAGTCGTACGTCATGTGCCACGTCTCGCACATCTACCCGACCGGGGCGTCGCTGTACTTCACGGTCCTCGCGGGAGTGCGCACCGACATGCTCCGTTCGTGGGAGCCCGTGAAAGCGCGTGTGAACGATGCGATCATCACCGCAGGGGGAACGATCAGCCATCACCACGCGGTCGGGCGGGACCATGCGCCGTGGCTCGGTCAGGAGATCGGGGAGACCGGGGTCCGCATCCTCGCCGCCATCAAGAGGGAGCTCGATCCGTCGGGCATACTCAACCCCGGCGCCGTGATCCCCGCGGAACGGACGCACTGACGTGTCCGAGCACATCGCCGTGCTCGCGAATCCGTTCGCCGGTAAGGGGCGGGGCGGGCGAGCGGCGGAGGCAGCCGTTCGACTTCTCCGGGAGCGTGGTGCCGAGGTGCGAACGTACGCGGGTGCCTCCGCCGCCGACACCGCCCGGCTCGCCGTCGCCGCGCTGGCCGACGGCCCTCGTCTCCTCGTGGTCGTGGGCGGTGATGGCACGCTGGTCGGCGTGCTCGACACGGTGTGCGCCGCCTCCGTCCCGGTCGTCCTGGTGCCGGCGGGCACGGGGAACGATCTCGCCCGAGCCCTGGGCCTCCCACGTGGTGACGCACGGGCCGCCGCCGAGCTCGCCCTCATCGGCGTGCCACGAGCGATCGACGTCGGCGTCGTCCGCACCGCGAAGGGCAGTCGGAGATTCCTGACCATCGCGGCGCTGGGCTTCGACGCGAAGGTCAGCGACCGCACCAACAGGCTCCGCTGGCCGCACGGCGCACCTCGCTACTACCTCGCGCTGCTCATCGAGCTCGTGCGACTGCGGCCGATGGAATTCCGCATCGCCGTAGACGAGGAAGCGGCGAGGAGCTCGCCGGGCACGCTGATCGCAGCCGGCAGCACGTCCAGCTACGGAGGGGGTATGCCGATCTGCGCCGGAGCCGTCCCCGACGACGGACTCCTCGACATCGTCCATGTCGCGCCATTGGGCCGCATGCGCCTGCTGGGTCTCTTCCCGCTGCTGCTGCGTGGGACGCATCTCGCGCGCGCTGAGGTCGCGCACCGGCGTGCACGGTCCGTGACCGTCTCGGCCCCCGGCCTCGTGGTCTACGCGGACGGCGAGCGCATCGGCGAGGATGAGTGCACCATCTCGGTGCTTCCCGGCGCGCTCACGATGATGGTGCCGAAGGAGAGCGATGACTGAGTTCGACGAGGATGTCGTGGTCGTGGGTTCCGGCTTCGGAGGTTCGGTCGCTGCTCTGCGGCTGGCGGAGAAGGGCTACCGAGTTCGCGTCTACGAGGCGGGTCGCCGCTTCGAGGACGACGACTTCGCGAAGACCAGCTGGGACGTCCGTCGCTATCTCTGGGCGCCGGCGCTCGGCTGCTACGGTGTGCAGCGTATCCACCGATTGCCGCATGTGATGATCCTGGCCGGTGCGGGGGTAGGCGGCGGATCGCTCAACTACGCGAACACGCTGTATCAGCCGGGCGCGGCCTTCTTCACGGACCCGCAGTGGCAGGGCATCGCGGAGTGGGAGCACGAACTCGCGCCGCACTATGCGACGGCCAAGAGGATGCTCGGCGTCGTCGACCAGTACCCGCACACCGGCCCTGTGGAGCGGATCATGGCCGGCGCCGCGGACGATCTCGGCGTCGGCTCGACGTTCCGGCACGCACCGGTCGGGGTCTGGTTCGGGAAGCCGGGGGAGCGCACGCCGGACCCCTTCTTCGGCGGCGAGGGGCCTGATCGAACCGGGTGCACGCTGTGCGGCAACTGCATGGTGGGCTGCCGCGTCGGCGCGAAGAACACGCTCATGAAGAACTACCTGGCTCTGGCGGAGCGCCACGGAGTCGCGATCGAGGCCCTCCGCACGGTGAGCGAGGTGCGTGAGCTCCCCGAAGGAGGATTCGCGGTGACAACGCAGCGCAGCGGGGCCTGGGTCCGCCGCGTGCGGAAGACCGTGACCGCCCGGGAGGTCGTGCTCGCCGCCGGCACCTGGGGCACGCAGCAGCTGCTGCACCGGATGAAGGAGTCCGGGGCTCTGCCGCGGGTCTCGGACGCCGTAGGTCGGCTCACCCGCACCAACTCGGAGGCCCTCGACGGCGCGGTCGCCGTGAGCGTCCCGGACTCGCTGCAGCTCGCCCGCGGCGTCGCGATCACCACGTCGTTCCACGTCGACGACCGCACCCACGTCGAGAACGTCCGCTACGGGCCGGGGTCGAACCTGATGGGTGCACTCGCTACCGTGATCGTCCCCGGCGGACGTCCGATAGGGGTGCGACTGCGCAGTCTGGTCGCCCAGATGCTCCGTTCCCCGGTGCGGCAGTTCCGTCTCGGGAGCCTCCGCCGCTGGAGCGAGCGGGGTATCATCGCGCTGGTCATGCAGACAGCGGACAACTCGCTCACGCTCTCCCTGCGCCGCCGCTTCGGCCGCCTCATCATGACGAGCGCACAGGGACACGGGGAGCCGAACCCGAGCTATCTGCCCCAGGCCCATGCGGCGGCGGCGGCGATCGCCGCGCGGGTCGAGGTGGACAGCGGGGTCCCAGCCGCTGCACGTGGATCCTGGCCTGAGGTGTTCGGCATCCCCCTCACCGCGCACTTCCTCGGCGGTGCCGTCATCTCGGCGTCACGTACGGACGGTGTCATCGACGGGTATCACCGGGTCTGGGGGCACCCCGGCCTGCACGTCGTCGACGGCGCCGCCGTGCCCGCGAATCCCGGGGTGAATCCCTCGCTGACGATCACCGCACTGGCGGAGCGGGCGCTGTCGTACTGGCCTCGTCGCGGCGAAGACGACGCACGCCCGGTTCAGCCGGCGAGCTGAGCCTCGGCGACAGGGCTCTGTGGTGCAGGGTCTTCGGACAGCGCCCGTGACGCTGTCCAGTACCAGCCGTGGGCGACGCTGACGGCGCTCATCCCCAGCAGGGGAAGTGCGATGTACGGCTCGGTGATGTTCGTCAACAAGGACCCGAATTCTCCGGTCATGTTCGCGGGCCAGGTCCCGACGACCGCGATGACGACGCCTCCGACCACGAGACCGAGTCCTGCAAAGGCGATGAGGTGTTGCCGCATGCCCGCCGTGGTCCGCAGAAGCCGGCCCAGCACGAAGGCGGCCCCGCTGCCGATGACGGTCGCCAGAGCGGAGGTGGCCACGACGAAGAGGAGCTGGAACCATGCCACCAGGATGAGGATCGAGAAGACGGTCTGCAGGGAGCGCGACATGATGGCGAGGACGACGGTCGTCACCAGGAGGAACAGAGCGTTGAAGGTGATCCAGGTCGCAACGGCGCCGCGCCAGAACTCGCGTCGGCTGAAGGCCATCGGCTGCTCGGTGGTGCGCGGAGACGGGCGAGGGCTCATCGATCCAGGGTAGGGCTTGCCGAGCGCCGGACGACAAAGCGCCTCACCGGATTCGCTGGGAATCCGGTGAGGCGCTTCGGTGATGGCGTCCGGCGATCAGCGGCTTTCGACGCCGCGGATCTGCGGGGTGTGGAAGGAGCCGCCGAAGGCCCGCTCGGATGCACCTTCGCGGTCGAGGTACGGTGAGGCGCCGCCGTCGATGAAAGGCCAACCGGCGCCGAGGATCAGGCACAGATCGATGTCCTCGACCTCAGGGACGACGCCCTCGTCGAGCATGAGCTTGATCTCCTGCGCCAGACCGTCCTGCACGCGCTGGAGGATGGTCGCGGCCGTGGCCGGTGTCTTGCCCACCGCCGGCTTCAGGACCTTCTCCGCCTGCTTGCTCCAGCCGACGACGCGTCCGCCCTTGTCCTTCTCCACGACCGTGTCGAGCTCGGCGAGCGCGTGGAAGTTCTCGTTGGCGTAGAACCGGTCGGGGAACGCATGCACCATCGTGTCCTGCACGTGGGCGGCGACCTTCCAGCCGACCAGGTCGATCAGCTGGAACGGGCCCATCGGGAGGCCGAGGGGTCCGAAGGCCTTCTCGACCTCGGCGATCGGCGTGCCCTCGTAGACGGCACGTGCGGCTTCGCCCATGACCTTCGCGAGCAGCCGGTTCACGACGAAGCCCGGGGCGTCGGCGGTGAGCACCGCGTTCTTCCCCAGGTTCTTCGCGACCACGAAGGCCGTCGACAGCGCGGCGTCGGCGGTCACCGGGGTCTTCACGATCTCGATCAGCGGCATGACCGCGACCGGGTTGAAGAAGTGGAAGCCGACCAGACGCTCCGGGTGCGCGAGCTTCGACCCGATCTCCTCGACCGACAGGGAGGAGGTGTTGGTCGCGAGGATCGCGTCCTCGGCGATGATCTTCTCGATCTCGCCGAACACCTGCTGCTTGACGCCGACCTCCTCGAACACCGCCTCGATGACGAAGTCGCAGTCCGCGTAGAGGCTCTTGTCGGTCGTGCCGGTGACCAGCGCACGCAGCTTGTTCGCGCTGTCGGAGTCGAGACGTCCCTTGGCCTCGAGCTTGCCGATCTCCTCGTGGATGTAGGCGACGCCCTTGTCGACACGTGCCTGATCCAGGTCGGTGATGAGCACAGGCACCTGGAGCTTGCGCACGAACAGCAGTGCGAACTGGCTGGCCATGAGACCGGCACCGATGATGCCGACCTTGGTGACCTTCTTCGCGAGCTGCTTGTCGGGCGCACCGACCGGACGCTTCGCACGCTTCTGCACCAGGTCGAACGCGTACATCGACGCGGCGAACTGGTCCCCGGTCACGAGTTCCGCCAGCGCCTCGTCCTCGCGGGCGAAGCCCTCCGCCTTCGTGCCGCTCTTCGCCTTGTCGAGCAGCTCAAGGGCGGCGTACGGCGACTTCGGCACGGTGCCGATCTTCGACTCCAGCATGCCGCGCGCCATCTTGATCGCGATCGGCCACTTGGTGAGGCGCTCGAGCTTGCCGGGCTCGTTCTTGCGCTCGACCTTCGTGCCGCCGAGTACCGCATCCGCCCAGGAGAGCGAGTTCTCGAGGTAGTTCGCCGCGGGGAAGATCGCGTCGAAGATCCCGAGGTCGAACGCCTGCTGCGGCTTCAGCATGCGGTTCTGCTTGAGCGGGTTCGAGATGACCACCTCGAGCGCGTTCTCGATGCCGATGAGGTTCGGCAGCAGGTAGGCGCCACCCCAGCCGGGGATGATGCCGAGGAAGACCTCGGGAAGCGCCACTGCCGCCGCCGAGGCGTCGACCGTGCGGTATGTGGAGTTCAGAGCGATCTCCAGTCCGCCGCCGAGCGCGAGTCCGTTCACGAACGCGAAGGACGGCACGCCGAGGTCGCCGAGCTTGCCGAGCACCTTGTGGCCCAGCTGCGCGATGAGGCGTGCGTTGTCCCGGGACCCGACCTTGCTGATGTCCGAGAGATCGGCGCCGGCCGCCATGATGTACTGCTTGCCGGTGATGCCGACCGCCTGGATCTCGCCGGCCGCTGCCCTGGCCTTGAGGCCGTCGAGGGTCTCGCCCAGCTGGGTGAGCGTCGCGGGTCCGAGCGTGTTCGGGCGGGTGTGATCGCGACCGTTGTCGAGCGTGATCAGTGCCAGCACCTTGCCGGAGGCGAGGCGGATGTCGCGCACCGGTGACTGTGTGATGACCTCGCCCTCGGTGAGCGCCTGGATGGGGGAGAAGTCGATGTCGTCGTAGTCGGTCACGTTCGCGCTCACTTCTTCTTCTTGCCGTCGTAGTGCGGGTTCTCCCAGATGACCGAACCGCCCTGGCCGAGACCCACGCACATGGCGGTGAGGCCGTAGCGGACATCGGGACGCTCGGCGAACTGCGCCGCGAGCTGGATCATGAGGCGCACACCGGACGCGGCGAGCGGGTGCCCGAGGGCGATGGCGCCGCCCCACTGGTTGACACGCGGATCGTCGTCGGCGATCCCGAAGTGGTCGAGCAGGGAGATCACCTGGATGGCGAAGGCCTCGTTGAGCTCGAAGAGACCGATGTCGTCGATCGTGAGACCGGCTTTCTTGAGGGCTTTCTCGGTCGACGGGATCGGGCCGATGCCCATGATCTCGGGCTGGACCCCGGCGAACGCGAACGAGACCATCCGCATCTTCGGCGCCAGTCCGAACTCCTTGACCGCACCACCACCGGCGAGCAGCGACATCGTCGCGCCGTCGGTGAGAGGGGAGGAGGTGCCTGCGGTGACGCGTCCGTGCGGGCGGAACGGCGTCTTCAGCGCGGCGAGGTCTTCCATGGTGGTCTGCGGGCGTCGACCTTCGTCCTCGGTGGCGAGGCCCCAGGCGCCGTCGGCACCCTTGATCGCGACGGACACGAGGTCGGGCTGGATCTTGCCCGCGTCGTATGCCGCCTGCACCTTGTGCTGGCTCAACATGCCGAAGCGGTCGGAGCGCTCCTTGGTGAGGTGCGGGAAGCGGTCGAAGATGCGCTCAGCCGTGACGCCCATGTTGAGCGCGCCGGGGTCGACCATCTTCTCTGCCACGAACCGCGGGTTCGGGTCGGCGTTCCCGCCGATCGGGTGGTGCCCCATGTGCTCGACGCCGCCGGCGAGGGCGAAGTCGTACATGCCGACACCGATCGATGCGCCCATCGTGGTGACGCTGGTCATCGCGCCGGCGCACATGCGCTCGACCGCGAGGCCGGGCACCGTCTGCGGAAGGCCCGCGAGGATCGCCACCGAGCGCCCGAGCGTCAGCCCCTGGTCGCCGGTCTGGCTCGTCGCCGCGATGGCGACGTCATCGATGCGGTCGGCCGGGACGGAGGCGTTGCGCTCCATCAAGCCGATGGTCGCCTTGACGGCGAGGTCATCCGCGCGGGTGTTCCAGTACATGCCCTTTTCGCCGGCGCGCCCGAAAGGGGTGCGTACTCCATCGACGAAGAAGACGTCCGAGATCTCGGCCACTCTGCCTCCAAGTTAGTGCGTGGCCTCAGTCTATGAAGCCCGGGAAACAGGGAGGAATCGGTTGGTTCGAACCTACGAAGCGGGTGCGGAGGTGCTGTCGGGCGTTTGCGCCGCCTCTACAAAGGCGGCCGCGATCTTCTGTGCGGTCTGTTCAATCTGCCAGGGGCGGGCTCCGAGTGCTGCCAGCGCATCCCCGATCTCCTCCGCCGTCTCACCGGGGAGATCCCACGCCACGCGGCGGAGGTATTCCGGGGTGAGGAGGTTCTCGGTCGGCATCCCCAACTCCTCGGCGATGGCTTCCACGACAGGGCGCGCGGCCTTGAGCCGCGCATCCGCTTCGGGGTTGCGATCGGCCCATGCGCGCGGGGGAGGAAGCGTATCGCTCGGGACCCGTTCGCGCGGGAGCTCTTCCGATGCCCGCCCATCGACGATCGCCTGCCACCACCTGTCGAGCTGCGTGCGGCTCGCGCGGCCCTGGAACTCCTTGATACCGGCGAGGGCCTGCTTCGACGGCGGGTTGGCCATCACTGCGGCGACGAGTGACCGGTCGGGAACGAGCCGGCCGGGGGAGACATCCTGGTCCTGTGCATACGCTTCGCGGGCCTGCCAGAGCGAACGTGCGACCGCGAGGTTACGAGCCCCGCGGACCTGGTGCAGGCCACTGAGCCGGCGCCAGGGGTCTTCCCTCGGCGGCTTGGGCGCGCGGGCCAGAGTGGCGGCGAACTCCTGGGCGGCATACTCCGTCTTGTTCTGCTCCTCCAGTTCGAGCACGAGAACGTCGCGGACATCGATCAGATGCAGCACGTCGAGCGCGGCGTACTCGAGCCAGGAGTCGGGGAGCGGACGCGTCGACCAGTCGGCCGCCGAGTGCTCCTTCTTCAGCGTGATGCCCAGCGTGTCCTCGACGACGGCGCCGAGTCCGACCCGCTCGTGCCCGAGCAGACGGGACGCGAGTTCGGTGTCGAAGATCACCGGAGGCTCGAGGCGCAGCTCCCGCAGCGAGGGCAGGTCCTGGCTCGCGGCATGCAGAACCCACTCGACGTCGCCGATCGCCTCCTGGAGAGGAGCGAAATCGCCGATGGCCGGCGGGTCGAACAGGAAGACCCCGGCTTCGCGTCGGAACACCTGCACCAGATAGGCGCGTTGCGAGTAACGGAAGCCGGACGCGCGTTCCACGTCGACGGCCACGGGGCCGGTGCCCGCAGCGAGTACGGCGCAAGCCGCGCGGAACTCCTCAGCATCCGAGATCACGGAGTATTCAGTCACGTACAGCCTTTCGCGCGCCGATCACGGCGATGCCCTCGGAGCCGGGCGGAAGTCCCGCCAGCATTCCGACCAGCTCGGCCCATGCTTCGACGTGCGGTCGGAACGGGCCCTCCGGAGTCCAGGACGCACGCAATTCTATCTGCGCGCCGTCGCCTTCGATGGCGAGCCCGCCGAATCCCTTCGACAGCGTCTTCGTCGACGTCCCCGATTCCGAGTGGTAGACCGCATCCCGCGAATCGAGCGCGTCGACCAGCCACGACCAGGTCACGTCGGCGAGCAGGGGATCGGTGCCGATCTCGGTCTCCAGTGGAGCCTGCGCGAAGATCACGATGCGCCACGAGCCGCCCCAAGCGCCCGGCTCGTCCGGATCGTGCAGCAGGACGAAGCGGCCCGTGCCGTACACCGACTCGCCGTCGCTCTCCGGGCGCACGTCGGCGCCGAGGGCGATGGCGAAGGGTGCGAGACCCTGTGGCGTGGCGATCTCGCGTACCGTGATGTCATCGCGGAACTCGGTCTCGCGCAGTTCGGCCACGGCGCTCTCGAAAGGCGTCCCGGCCTCGGGGTGTGCGGTCACGGCAACAGGCTAGAGTCAGGAAGCGATGAAGAGTCTCAGGCACGCCGTTACGCTCCTTGTCCCCGCGCTGTTCGCCTTCGGGGCAGCGTTCGCTCTCGTCGTGTTCGCGGTCGCCCGACGGGTCGTCACCCCGATGCGCCGACCCACCGATACACAGATCCTCGCGGTCGACACCGGTGCGCAGACCATCGAACTGCAGCGCACTCCCGACACCGAGCTCCCCGGGCGCTACGGCCTGTTCACGACAGGGACATACGGCTACGTCAAGCTCGGTGCGGTGCTCAGCGCAGACGCCACGACCGTTCGACGCAAGCTGCTCACGCAGATCGAACCCGGTGCGCGCGTGGATCGTGCTGCGGCATTCAGCGGCTACTACTACTCCACTCCGAGCGAGCTGCACCTGCAGTGGGAGAACCTTCTGATCGGCTCTCCCGCCGGCCCGTGTCCGGCCTGGTACTTCCCCGGGTCGTCGTCGACCTGGGTGATCCAGGTGCACGGCCGAGGAGCGACACGGGCGGAGTGCCTGCGCGCCGTGCCGGTCATGCACGCGGCGGGCCTTCCGACCCTGGTGGTGTCCTACCGCAACGATGGTGAGGCTCCCCGCACCAGGGCCGGTGCGTATGCGCTCGGGGCATCGGAGTGGCGTGACGTCGATGCCGCCATCGCGTACGCACTCCGACACGGAGCAGAGCGGGTCATCCTGATGGGCTGGTCGATGGGGGGAGCGGTCTCGCTGCAGGCCGCGGTGAGTTCGGGTCACAGAGACCGCATCGCGGGGATCATCCTCGAGTCCCCTGTCGTCGACTGGCGCACGGTGCTGCGGTTCCAGGCGAAGCTTGCCGGGGTGCGGCCGCCCTTGCCCGAGCTGGCCATGGGGGCGCTGCAGATGCCTCTCACCGCGCGCCTCAGCGGCGCAGACGAGCCGATCCACTTCGATCGCCTGGACATGGTCGCCCGAGCGGACGAACTGACCGCACCGATCCTGATCCTGCACAGCGACGACGACGGCTTCGTGCCCGCGGATTCGTCCCATGCCCTTCAGAATGCGCGCCCCGACCTCGTGACGATGCCGAAGTTCACGGTCGCCCGTCACACGAAGCTGTGGAACT
>NZ_QOAY01000192.1:38691-43638 GCF_003314775.1 Microbacterium sp. H6
GACCAGACCGGATGGACCACCGCCATCACGGACTGGCTCGAAGCCACGGGTTTCAGCGCTTCTGCATGACCTGGTTCTTCGCCCGCATCAGCATCCCGGTCATGCCTCCGATCCGCAGCGGCGACACCGCTTTCGTGAGGCCGATCGACTGCGGGTAGTCGTTCGGGATGGCGAGAACCTCGTCGGCGGTGAGACCGGTGAGCCCCTGCACCAGGATGCTGGCGAACCCGCGGGTGGTCGGCGCCTCCGGAGGTGCCGTCGCATGCATGGTGACGATGTCGTCCTGCACCTCGACGTGGATGTACACAGGGGACTGGCACTCCGCGACCCGCTCGTACATCTCGGGATGCGCCGCGACCGCGTCCGAGACGTCCGGGAGCTCGTCCGAGAACTCGAGCAGCAGGAGGAGCCGATCCGACTCCGGGGTCTCCAGGAATCCCTCGCGGATCTCGGCAAGGGTGTCAGGAACGTCGCTCGTGCTCATCCCTGTCATTGTCACACGCTCAGACGGTACCCGGCTCTGAGCCCGTGACGATCGGCACGCGCACTGCGCTTCCCCACTCCGTCCAGGAACCGTCGTAGTTGCGGACGTTCTCGAACCCGAGGAGGTGCTTGAGCACGAACCAGGTGTGGCTCGACCGCTCACCGATACGGCAGTAGGCGACGACGTCGTCGCCGTCATTCAGGCCGGCGCCGTCACGGTAGATCACGTCGAGCTCGGCCCGGGGGCGGAATCCGCCGTCTTCCGCGACCGCCTTCGCCCACGGAACGCTCTGCGCGGTGGGGATGTGTCCCGCCCGCAGCGTCCCCTCCTCGGGGTATGCGGGTGCCGTGGTGCGCTCACCGGAGTACTCCTCGGGGGAGCGCACATCGATCAGAGGGCTGCCGATGTGGGCCAGGACGTCTTCCTTGTACGCGCGGATCACGGAGTCGTCGCGCTCGATCACGGGGTACTCCGTAGCCGGCCGGGAGGTCGCCTCCCGGGTGAGTTCCCGTCCTTCGGCGATCCAGCGGTCACGTCCGCCGTCGAGCAGGCGTACGTCTTCGTGGCCGAACAGCGAGAACACCCAGAGGGCGTAGGCGGCCCACCAGTTGTTCTTGTCGCCGTAGATGACGACCGTGTCGTCGCGGGCGATGCCCTTGCGGCTGAGCAGTTCGGCGAAGCCCTCGCCGTCGACGTAGTCACGCACCACCGGGTCGTTGAGCTCGGTGTGCCAGTCGACCTTCACCGCTCCGGGGATGTGGCCGGTCTCGTAGAGCAGGACGTCTTCATCGGATTCGACCACCACGAGGCCGGGGGTCCCCAGCCGTTCCGCGAGCCACTGCGTGGTCACCAGGCGGCCGGGCTCGGCGTACTCGGCGAACTTGGGGGAGGAGGAATCGAACTCGATGGCCATGGGGTCTCCGAAGCGTTGAGCGGACGAGGGTGCTGCTGCAGACGGCGTAGTGTTGTTCCGTCCCTTCGACGATAGATCCCCGCCGAGCACCCTGCGCCCGATTCGTAAGACTTCGACACAGGTGAGCACCTGATCCAGGACCGTGATGACCGACCCGACCAGCCGCACGGGAATCGTGCACCTCACCGAGCGCCAGCCGACCGTCAGCGGACCCGAGATGCTGGCGAGCCTGGTGCCGCCGCCGCAGTTCGACAGTGCGACGTTCGACAGCTACCGCGCCGACCCCGCCTACCCTTCGCAGGAAGAGGCGAAGGAGACGCTGATGCGCTTCGCCGGACGAGGTGCTCCCGTGAAGCGCGGAGGTCTGTTCAGCCGGGCGAAGAAGGAGCCGGAGCTCAAGCCGGGCGTCTACCTCGACGGCGGATTCGGAGTGGGCAAGACACACCTGCTCGCCTCGATCTACCACGCGATGCCGGCCCGCCGGAAGTACTTCGGCTCGTTCATCGAGTACACGGCCCTCGTCGGCGCGCTCGGCTACAAGAACACCGTCGATCTGCTCAAGGGCGCCGATCTGCTCTGCATCGATGAGTTCGAGCTCGATGACCCGGGCGACACGATGGTCATGACGCGCCTGCTGGGCGAGCTCGTGCCGACCGGCACCAGACTCGCAGCCACCTCGAACACCCCTCCCAACGCACTCGGTGAGGGACGCTTCGCCGCACAGGACTTCCTGCGCGAGATCCATGCCATGTCCGACAGCTTCCAGACACTGCGCATCGACGGCGTCGACTTCCGCCAGCGCGCCCTCGACGGTCATGCCGTCGTGCTCGACGACGACGCCTACGCTGCGGCCGTCGCTGCGGCCGCCGCAACGGGCACCGCGTCTGACGACCGGTTCGACGATCTGATCCGCCATCTGGCACAGGTGCATCCGTCGCGCTACATCCGACTCATCGACGGACTCGGCGGCGTGGGTGTGCGCGACGTCCGTCAGCTGACCGATCAGTCGGAGGCACTGCGTTTCGTCGCCTTCGTCGACCGTGTGTACGACGCGCAGATCCCGATCCTCGCCACTGGCCTCAGCCTCGATGCGGTGTTCTCCGACGAGATGCTCGCCGGTGGATACCGCAAGAAGTACCTGCGCGCCATCTCCCGACTCAACGCCCTCACGCATT
The DNA here is from genome assembly GCF_003314775.1 of Microbacterium sp. H6. Lineage (NCBI taxonomy): Bacteria > Bacillati > Actinomycetota > Actinomycetes > Micrococcales > Microbacteriaceae > Microbacterium > Microbacterium sp. H6. The sequence goes on from NZ_QOAY01000192.1 coordinate 41,264, forward strand.
CTGCGTAAGCCCGTAGGCGCGCGTAACGCGATGTTCACGGGCGGAGCCGCGCTGTAACAGCGGGGAAACAAACCTCACGCATTGACGAAACCGCAGGTCGTCACACTGAAGCTCTCAATTACTTCGGATGTGAGGTTTTCCTATGGATGCTCCCGGCAACATCTCGTGGGCGATCACCGCGACAGCGCTGGTGCTGCTCATGACGCCCGGCGTCGCCTTCTTCTACGGCGGTCTCGTCAAGGCGAAGAGCGTCGTCAGCATGATGATGATGAGCTTCGGCTCCATCGGACTCGTCGCCGTGCTGTGGATTCTCTTCGGCTACTCGATGAGCGCCGTCGACAGCCCGACCGCCTTCGCAGGCAACCCGTTCGCCGACTTCGGCCTCTCGAGCCTCGCCGCAGGCGAGGGCTCGAACGTCGCTCTCCTCGGCGTCGCCTACGGCGCCACGTTCGCGATCATCACCGTCGCCCTGATCTCCGGGGCGATCGCAGACCGCGCGAAGTTTGGCAGCTGGCTGATCTTCGCCGGTATCTTCGCGACGGTCGGGTACTTCCCCGTGGCCGCGTGGGTCTGGGGCGGCGGCTGGATCATGAACCTCGGCACCACGCTCTTCGGTGAGGACAGCGGCATCGGCGTGATCGACTACGCCGGTGGAACCGCGGTGCACATCAATGCGGGTGCTGCGGCCCTGGCCCTGGCTCTGGTCCTCGGCAAGCGCATCGGCTTCCAGAAGGGCATCCTGAAGCCCCACAACGTGCCGCTGACGCTTCTCGGCGCCGCTCTGCTGTGGTTCGGATGGTTCGGCTTCAACGCCGGCGCCGAGTGGCTCGCGGAGGACATGGGCGGTGTGGGACTCATCGGTCTGAACACTCTGGGTGCGACCGCCGCAGCCATCCTCGGCTGGATCCTGGTCGAGAAGATCAAGGACGGCAAGCCCACCTCGGTCGGTGCCGCCTCGGGCGCCGTCGCCGGTCTCGTCGCCATCACCCCGGCATGCGCCAACCTGACTCCGGGATGGGCGCTGCTGCTCGGCGCACTCGCCGGTGTCGTCTGCGCACTCGCCATCGAGCTGAAGTTCCGTCTGGGCTTCGACGACTCGCTCGACGTCGTGGGTATCCACCTCGTCGGCGGCCTCATCGGAACGCTCTACCTCGGGTTCTTCGCCACCGAGACCGGACTGTTCGTCGGTGGGGACGCGCGCCAGCTCGCGGTGCAGCTGATCGCCGCCCTCGGCGTGCTGATCTACTCGTTCGTCGTGGCCTTCATCATCGGCTTCGCCATCCAGAAGACGATCGGCTTCCGCGTCACGAACGAAGACGAGATCGCCGGTGTCGACCAGGTCGTGCACGGCGAGGAGGGCTACGCACTCGCCGACGCGTGATCTGCGGTTAGGGTGACCGTGTGAGCAAGACCAACGGCATCCTGGCAACACTCGCGGAGATCCTGCTCAAGGCAGTGGGCTCCGGCCGGGCGTCTCGGACATCAGGTCCGAGGCGCCCGGACGCGCGTCTACGGACACCCCACGAGCGTCCTGGGACCGCGACCACCGGAGCAGATCGCGGAGCCACGCGCGGTACCCAGACCTTCCGCGTTGACCCGGAGCGGATCACGAACCTGCAGGTCGCGTACACGCCGCAGCGGGACGGCGCCCCGGACGCCGGAGAGATCGTCTGGACCTGGGTGCCCTACGAGGAGAACGACGGACGCGGGAAGGATCGTCCCGTTCTGGTGATCGGCCGGGAATCCGTCGATCGCGTATACGCGGTCCGGATGACCAGCAAACCCCACGACGGCGAGCGGGACTACCTCTCGATCGGCACGGGTGCGTGGGACTCTCAGGGTCGAGAGTCCTGGGTCGACGTCGAGCAGCTGTACAGCGTGCACGAGAGAGGACTGCGGCGGGAGGCCGCCGTCCTCGATCGAGGCCGTTACGACCGGGTCGTGGCTGCTCTCACGCGGCGTTACGGCTGGTCCGTCGCGGGCTGAGCGTCGGGAACGACTGCAGCACCATCTCGACGAGCTCGCTCAGCGGCCGGGTCAGCGGATCCGTGGCGGGGAGTCCGGTGTCGAGTTCGATCTCGTCGATGGCTGTGGCGAGCTGCTGTGCCGTGAGGTTCTCGTGGTTCACGGTGACGCCGATGACCTTCGTGTCTGCGAAAGCCTCGATCAGCGTGATCTCACTCGTGACCGTCGGCATCGCGACCATCGGGAAGTCGCCCAGGACCGCACGACCCGGGGCATGCTGCACAATGACGCCTGCGGGTTGGCTTCCGCGAAGGATGTGAGCGGAGGTGATGTACGCGGGGTGGCTGAGCGCACCCTGACCCTCCACGATGATCACGTCGGGGTCTTCGCCCTCGAACGCCGCGACCACC
>NZ_QOAY01000192.1:43658-52569 GCF_003314775.1 Microbacterium sp. H6
GTTCTCGACCTCCCCCGAGCAGAACTGCGGCACGAGGGCGTCGAGCGCGACGCCGTATCTCCCGCCCTGGATGATCGTGGTCTGACCGGTGCCGACCAATACGGCATGGATGCCCTGCTCGTTGAGCGCACGGACGAGGATCGTCGCTGTCGTGCGCTTGCCGATCGCTCCATCCGTACCGAGGATCGCGATACGCGGGCAGGTCACGTCGAAGATGCGTCCGGAGAACAGGTGGAGATCCTTCTTGTCCTTCGGGCGGCGGATGTCGGTGATCGTGACCTGGGCGAGCAGCGCGGCCGCGACGAACTCGGCATCGTCTGTGAGGAACTCGTGCAGGCCGTTGATGATGTGCATCCCGCGGGCGATGCCGTCCAGGAGCACTGTCCGCTGGTCGGCGGAGAGCAGTCCGTCGGCGGGGGCGACGCCGCAGATCAGGTAGTCCGGGACCTGGCCGGCGTGCGCGATAGCCGTGGGGAGACCCTCGAGGATCGGGATGTCGTTCGCGCGCCCGTCCAGGAACATTCCGGCATCCGCGCCGGCGTGAGTGCTGTCGATGACGCTGAGGACCTCGTACTTCTCGGAGTGGCGGACCAGGCCGTTGGCGGTCTTGCCGTCCTGCTCGCCGAACTGGCCTTCGCAGTAGACGATCGCCGTCGTCCCCGCGGGGAGGGCGATGGGCGCAGCCCACGCGTGCGCGGGGTCGATGAAGGACGGGATTGACGGGGTGGGCATGACGCTCCTCGGGCTCACACAGAGGAGGCGACGGAGAACGAAATGACCGATGAGGCCCGTTGGTCGACGAGAAGTCTTCCCTGATGCCGACAAGATGCCGACATCTTCACCGTAGCAGTGCTGTCTGGGACCGGGCCGCGAGGAAGTAAAGGGCCGGTCCGGTGCCGGACCGGCCGGAACACCTCGATTTCCGATCGACGCATGAAGGAGGGCAATCCGATCGGACGTGTGCTTCGAACCATCGGTGAGTCGCGAAAAGCGGCGCCACCCAAGGAGGAATCATGCGTTTCATCCCCACCAAGGTCCACGGAGTCCTCGACTACATCGTCGGCATCGCGCTCATCGCCGCCCCCTGGCTGTTCGGCTTCGCGAGTGTCGGCGGAGCAGCGGTCATCATCCCGATCGTGCTCGGCGTCGGGCTGATCGTCTACAGCCTCTTCACGAAGTACGAGTGGGGCCCCTTCGGCTTCATCCCGATGCCCGTCCACCTCGTGTTCGACATCGTCGCCAGCCTCTTCCTGGCGCTCTCGCCGTGGATCTTCGGATTCGCCGGTGAGGCGCTCAACGTCTGGCTCCCGCACGTCGTCGTCGGAGTCGCCGTGATCGTCGTGGTGCTGTTCTCCCAGCCGCAGCCCGCGACCGCCCGGGGACGCGCCGCAACGGCCTGACCCCACCCCCGGACGCGGTGCCGGGCGACTGGACTTCCCGAAGCAGTCGCCCGGCATCGTCATGTCGGGGCTAGTCGCGTGTGCTTTCGACGCCGCGGAGCGTCTCGCTCAACCAGCGGCCGTAGAGCCGCCAGGGATCGCCCTCCCGCTGGAGCGCGGCGACGTGGGTGCGGAGCTCATCCGTGAACGTGAACCATTCGCCTCCTTCACGGATGCTGGCGAAGTCCCTGTGGCGTTGCTGCTCGACAGCTCGCCCTCCGCGCTCGAAGGCGAGGAGCTCTTCATGCCGGATGTTCGCCAGTCGCTGCCGCGGACGGCGGCTCGTGCCGATCTTCACGCGGCGGTGGAAGCGGATGTAGTAGACGACATCGACCCGGGGGAGAGGCAGGTCGGTATCGGGGGCATCACCGTACCGCCAACCGCAGGAGCTGCAGCACAAGGCGCCGTCTCGGCGGACACCTCGCGCGTTCCCGCAGAGGGCGCACGGACCCGGCAGTGTGAGTTCGGACGACACCGTGGCAGGCTACGCGCCCCCTCGGACACCCGCGCTCTTCACCCTGGGGCGCGACGTGCGTAGGGTCGAGTCCATCGGCGGAGGGAACGAGGATGATGGCGGCGGTGCGGATGATGAAGGCGTCGCTCGCGCTGTGGCTCGGCGCGATCGCACTCGTCGCGTGCGCGCCGCCGGCCGTCACGCCGACGACTCCCACGCCACCGGGTCCGACGCGCCCTGCGGAGTCCGGAGACATGCCAGCGGGAGAGGTCACGACGATCGCGGAGGGTCTGGCGGCTCCCTGGTCCATCGCCTTCTCCGGAGACGTCGCGTTGATCAGTGAACGTGACACCGCCCGCATCCTCGAGGTCTCGGACGAGGGGGCGCTGCGTGAGGTGGGCGTGGTTCCCGGCGTCGAGCCGCGCGGCGAGGGCGGGCTCCTCGGCATCGCCGTACGGGATGCGTGGCTGTACGCGTACTCGACGGCCGCCGACGAGAACAGGGTGCAGCGTTTCGCCCTGTCGGGGCTGCCGGGGGCGATGGAGCTCGGCCGATCGGAGACGATCCTCTCCGATCTCCCGGCCGCCGGGAACCACAACGGCGGACGGATCGCCTTCGGCCCCGACGGCATGCTCTACGTCACGGTCGGAGACGCAGGAGATCGCGATGGCGCACAGGGCCTGGAGTCGCTGGCAGGGAAGATCCTCCGCATCACGCCCGACGGGGAGATCCCGGAGGACAATCCTGTTGCCGGATCAGCCGTCTACAGCTTCGGACACCGGAACCCGCAGGGACTCGCGCGGGATGAGGATGGAACCCTGTATGCGAGTGAGTTCGGTCAGGACACCTGGGACGAACTGAACGTGATCGAGCCCGGTGGCAACTACGGGTGGCCGACGGTCGAGGGCATCGCCGATCGGGAGGAGTTCGTCGATCCGATCCAGCAGTGGCCGCCGGACATCGCGAGTCCGAGCGGCATCGCGATCGCGTCGGGATCGATCTTCATTGCGAACCTCCGAGGGGAGCGGCTCCGGGAAGCGCCGCTCTCCGCTCTCCGCATCGCCGAGGAGCACTTGGTCGGCGCGCTCGGGAGGCTGCGCGACGTCGCGGTCGCTCCCGACGGGGCGCTCTGGATCCTCACGAACAACACGGACGGGCGTGGTGATCCGCGTGAAGGCGACGACCGCGTCGTCCGTGTCCAGATCGAGTAGCGCGGCGGCCGGCGCCGACCTCACTCTTCGGGAATCTCGCGCCCGAACGCCTCGAGCGTGATGGCCTCAGGCTCAGGTCCACCGCGCACACCGGAGTCGAGATCGTCGATGCGACCGATCTCGTCGGCGCTGAGCACGAAGTCGAAGACGTCGAAATTCTCGGCGATGCGAGCGGGCGTGACGGACTTCGGAATGGCCTGGACGCCGTTCTGGAGATGCCAGCGCAACATCACCTGAGCGGTCGTCTTGCCATGCGCCTCGGCGATCGCACGGATCACGGGGTCGTTGAACGTGCTTCGGGACTCGTCCCCTCGGTAAGACGTGATGCCGCCGATCGGCGACCATGCCTGGGTGAGGATGCCGTGCTCCGTGCCGAGCCGCTGCAGCGGCTTCTGCGAGAAGTACGGGTGCACCTCGATCTGGTTCACCGCCGGCACGATGGTGGTCTCCGCGAGCAGCCGTTCGAGATGGGGCACCATGAAGTTGCTCACGCCGATCGCTCGTACCTTGCCCTCCGCGAGCAGGGCCTCGAGAGCCCTGTAGGCGCTGATGGTGCGATCGAACTCTCCGGGGAGGGCCTGGTGGAGGATGAAGAGGTCGATCACGTCGACCTGCAGCTTGCGGACGCTCTTCTCCCACGCGTGGAGCGTCTCCGAATACCCGTAGTCGGAGATCCAGACCTTCGTCTCGAGGAAGACCTCGTCGCGGCGGAGACGCGACGCCCGGAGCGCGTCGCCCACGCCGCGTTCGTTCCCGTAGGCCGCCGCGGTGTCGATGAGTCGGTATCCGACCTCCAGAGCGGAAGCGACGGCGTCCGCCGTCTCGGCGGGGGGAGTCTGGAAGACGCCGAAACCCAGTGCGGGCATCGCGACCCCGTTGTTCAAGGTGAGGTGAGTGGTCATCACTCGACGCTATGCCCGGTCGTCAGAGCGTGGGAGGTACGGTCAGTACCCGGCAGACCCCGCACAGACGGTTCGTCTATGCCTGCGCGGGGTCTTCGATCGTCAGATGATGTCGCGTCCTTCGCGTTTCGCTTCCTTGGCATCCTTCACGAATGCGCGGATCACGACGGCGAGCACGCCGACGACGATGATCGGCCACACCAGCACGTAGGCGGTCAACAGCAGGGTCTCCATCAGGCGTCCTTTCCGGCGAGCGTGTTGTCGCCCTTCACATCGGCTGTCGGCGCGACCGCCACGGTGTCGAAGCGGCCGGTGCGTTCCTTGATCAGATCGAAGTCGAATCTCCTCGTCCTGTTCATCATCGTGAGGCCGACGCAGACGAGCGTGCTCACCGCGTAGGCCACCAGCGAGCCCGACAGCACCGGATACTCGTGGAGGAAGCCGATCGCGAACGGAGCCGATATGACGGTGGCGAGCCCACCGACGATCAGTGCCACCCGCAGGCCGAAGAAGCCGAACGACATCAGAGCGAGGACCACCCCGATCCCGATGACCGACAGGATGTCACTCACGAGCCCCCAGCCGCCGGACAGGGAGATCCACTCGAATCGCACCGGCAGGAACGCGGCGAGGGCGGCGATCACGGCGATGCTGAACGCGGCGTTCGTGACGCGATCCCAGTAGAAGCTCGCGATGACGGGGAACACGAGCGCTCCCCACATCGCGCCGACGAAGACCAGCAGGTCGAGGATGTTGAACTGCATCGACGCGAAGCAGAGCGCTGCGGCCGTCGCGCCGATCATCGTGAGTCGGCCGACGAGCAGCATCGTCTTCGGGTTCGCGTTCTTCTTCCCCGCGATGTTCTGGCCGTAGACGTCGGCCATCATGATCGACGAGAGCGCTGTCATATCGGCATCCGCGGTGGAGGACAGCGATCCGATGATCATGACGAAGAACACGCAGATCAGGATCGGCGGCAGATAGGTCGACGCCATCTGCGGGATCAGGTTGTTCACGTCGCCGTCCATGGGCTGGACTCCCGCGTACAGGGCGAGCACGCCCAGCATGCCGATGCCGATGATCGATGCGCCATAACCGAAGGTCGCCGTGACGAAGGTCTTCTTGATCAAGTCTTCGCGAACCGCGAAGAGCCGCTGCGCGATGGTCTGGTTCCCGATGGCGTAGGCGAGCACGGCAGCGATGTACGGCGCTCCCTGGTTGAAGAAGGCATCCGAGGAGAAGAAGTCTCGCTGCTGCGGAGTGAGGTTCGACGCGCCCGTGACGAACAATTCAGGTCCCCCCGCGGCGAAGAAGATCACCGGGACGATGATCGCGACCGCTCCCAGCATGGCGATGACCTGCGCGAAGTCGGTCAGCACGGAGGCCCGGAACCCCGACCACAGCGTGTAGGCCAGAACGCCGATCGCGATGGCGACGATGCCCTGCGTGAACGTGAACGGTGACAGCATCGCGACCAGTGCTCCGCCGGCGATCAGGTTCGACGTGAGGCTGATGAGGCTCCCGAGCACGTTGGAGCCGGCGAGCATGAGCTGGCTCGAGCGCCCGTGGCGGGCGAACATCACTTCGGCGATCGTGTGCGCGTGGGGCGCGACCTTGCGGATGCGTCGACCGAAGGGGTAGATGAGCAGGATCATCAGCGCGCCCCAGAGGCCGTAGTGGATGGGCCCGGAGATGCCGTAGGTGTATCCGGATGTCGCAGAGGCGTACATCGAGGATGCCCAGATCCAGGTGGCCGTCATCGACGCGGCCGAGATACCGAAGCCGATCTTGCCGCCGCCGGTCATGTATCCGTCGGCGTTCTCCCTTCTCCGGGAGATGCGGATGGACATGTAGAGGCTGCCGCCGAAGAACAGCAGCATGAGCAGGACCACGATCGGGCCTGACAGTGTGGTGAATTCTTCCACCGGGTACTCGCTTTCTCGTCGTGATGCGGCGTTGCCGCGTGTCGATGGAGAACGAGTCCCGCTAGGTGGGGGAGTACTGCGTCGTCTGGTGTTGGGGATTGCGGGGGCTGCGGTAAGCGGTCGACATGGCGAGAACGAACCTGGACCACTGAGGCGCATCGCAGCACACAGACGAGTGGCCCGGGGTGCGGCTCCTTTCGGGACGGCCGTTTCCGGGCGCACCGAACAGCAGTGCATCCTCGAACGGGATTCGTGGATCGCGTCGGTGAGCCTCCGGGCATCTGACGCCTGAGATCACCGTGAACGCGTGACCATCGCTCCGGGGGATGAGCGTCTTTCGACCATAGCAAGTTCTCAGGAAACTCGCGGGGCGCATGGTGAGGGAACAAGAAAGCCCCCGGGGAGACCGGGGGCTGGATGGTGGGCGATACCGGACTCGAACCGATGACCTCTTCCGTGTGAAGGAAGCGCGCTACCAACTGCGCCAATCGCCCATACCTGTGGGGTACGTCAACCGATACTACCGGACGCTACGGGGCGGTGAAGACCACTCAGCGAGACACGCGCGAGATTCGCTGCCGGTTTGGCGGAGTGCGGATCTTCGGCTAATGTTTCATGAGTGCCCGGGACAACCGGGAACGAAATGCGGATGTAGCGCAGTTGGTAGCGCACAACCTTGCCAAGGTTGGGGTCGCGAGTTCGAGTCTCGTCATCCGCTCGAGTGCAGCAGGTCTTCTCAGGAAGGCGTGCAGCACGTGGGGTCAATCCACACGGTGGCGTGGCCGAGCGGCTAGGCACCGGCCTGCAAAGCCGTTTACACGGGTTCGAATCCCGTCGCCACCTCACGGGAAAACTGAATAGCCCCAACGGGCGCGATTGGCGCAGCGGTAGCGCGCTTCCCTGACACGGAAGAGGTCACTGGTTCGATCCCAGTATCGCGCACAGACAGAAACCCCCGGTTCTCCGGGGGTTTTTTCGTGTTCCACGTCGCTCCGCACGGCGGAGCGCAGGGATGTCGGACCGGTGAACGGATGTCGGGCCCGAATCAGGCTTTCGCCCCGACATCCGTTCACCGGACCCGACATCCGCCGGTTCATGCGAGAAGCGTCTCCCCGATGTACCCGCCCTCCATACATCCGGGCGGGATGGCGAACACCGCGGACCCGATCGGGACCGTCCATTCGTTGAGCAGGTCGAGCTCGTCCAGTCGACGCTGCATGGGGATGAACTGCCGCTCGATGTCGGCCTGGAATGAGATGAAGATCAGCCCGGACTCGGAGACTTCGGAGCCGACCGGACGTTCGTCGTAGTTGTACGCGCGGCGGAAGATCCTCTCGCTGCCATCGCCGCGCGCGCCGGATGTGCGCGAACTGCGGGATCACGGGGAACCCGATCGATGTCTTGGCCTCGAAGTCCGGTTCGTCGAACTCCTCCGTCCCGGTCAGTGGCGCCCCGTTGGCGAGGGTCCTCCCCACGGAGGCATCCCGACCGCCGCGGTCCAGCCGGTCCCACTTGTCGAGGTCCATCCGGATGCGGCGGAGCACCATGCCCGTCCCGCCCGCCAGCCACCCGTCCGCGCTCCACACGACCCCGTCGAAGTCCGCCGTTCCCGGTTCGGGGTTGGTGGTGCCGTCGACCTGCCCGAAGAGGTTGCGCATCGTCGTCCCTGGGCGCTCTGTACCGTAGGCGCGACGGAAGCCCTGCTGGGTCCATCGGATGCTCGCGAAGCCACGGGCATCCTTCAACAGCATCCTCGTCGCGTGGGCGACCGTCAGCGGGTCGTCACCGGCGATCTGGATCAGAAGGTCGCCGTCCGAGAACTCCGGCCGCAGCTGATCCACACCGAACGCCGGCAGAGGCGCGAGCCACGTCGGGCTCGTTCTGCCAGCGCGGGCGACCAGGTCGGGGCCGAAGCCGAAGGTGATGGTCAGCCGCGCAGGTGCGAGGGCGAGCTCCGGCTCGGAATCAGCGAGGGCGGGGACCCCCTGTGTGAGCCGGGCCGCGTCGTCCGTCAGGATCCGCATCAGGCGAACGAGCCCTTCGCGGTCCACGTCATCATGGAGGTCGAGGCCCACGAAGACACCGTGAGCTTGCGCTGCGGTGTCGACACCGGCCTGGTGCGTGCCGAAGAAGGGCACCGTCTGGTCGCCGTTCATCGGAGCGGCGACCGGCTTCGCGTCGTCCTTCTGATCGTTCAGGGCGAGATCCACTCCGACCGCCGCGACCGCGCCGACGCCGGCGACAGCTCCTCCGAGGAGGAACTGTCGCCGGGTCGACCCGGTGCGACGGGAGCGGGCGCCCTCAGCGGGCGCCGACATCACTGCCCCGAGCCGTCTTGCATGTCGCCGCCCTCGTAGTTCTCGTTCGCACCGGAGTAATCCTTGACGGGTGCGGTGAACTCGAATGTCGAGTCATCGGAGAAGGTCAGGGTGAAGGTGACGTCACTGCCTGCGGTGAGGGGACCCGTCAGATCCATCATCATGATGTGGTTGGCGCCGGGCTCCAGAGGGAGGCTCCCGCCGGCGGGAATGATGAAGCCGCCGTCCTTCTCGCGCATCACCATCTCTCCGGCCTCGTTCTCGACAGTCTCGTGCAGCTCGAGCATGTTCGACGCCTCGGACGCGACGGAGACGACGGTCACATCGTCGTCTCCGCTGTTGACGAGTGTGCCGAATCCTGCCGACATGCCCTCGTCGGCCGACTTGACCCAGGCATCCTCGATAGTCACGGTCTCGCCGGCCGGGCGCGGCGCCGATTCGGTCGGAGTGCTCTCCGGAGTGCACCCCGTGAGTGCGAGGAGGGAGACAGCGATCACAGCTGCCAGACGGGGAAGGTTCTTCGTGGTGTTCATGATGGTGTCTTTCACAGGTCATCTGCCGCGGAACCGCCGGCTTCCGGCGGTGCGGCTGCCGTCCGAGGACGGCGAAGGAATCGAATGGCGACGAAGACGAGGACGGCGATCGTCGCCCCGCCTGCGCCG
>NZ_QOAY01000192.1:52591-64717 GCF_003314775.1 Microbacterium sp. H6
GCAGCACCCTGGGGATGCCGCCGGAATCTGCTGCGGTCTGATCCGACTGTCCTGCGGATGCCGGAGGGTTCTCTGTCGAGCCGCCGGCCGTCGGGGCCCGCATCGGCTCGGCATCGCCGACCGTGAAGGGGATGACGCCCGCGATCGGGTGGCCGTCCTCCGACACAACCTGCCAGCGCACCTGATAGCCCGCGACAGGCATCTCGGGAGCGAGCGGGGCCGTGACGGTGCGCCCGGCGACCGTGACGTCGCCGGCGACCCAGTCCTTTCCCGAGGCGTCGACGACCAGGACGACGGCCCCGGTCAGCGACTCGTCGAGGATCAGGAGCTCGCCGGAGAACGTCATCGTGATGCTTCCGGGGGCGGATGCCAACCGCTCATCGGCGGCCGGAGTGCTGGATACCAGCTGGTCGTGGGCAGACGCGGGTGTGGCGATCGCGAGGGTCGCGACCGTCGCCAACGCCAGCCCGGCCGCAATCCTGCGGACAGGGGACATGGGAATGGCCTCTCATCAGACGTCGCGTGCGCGACGTTCATGCATGCGTTCAGAACCCGCGCGCATCGAGCGCGCGGCGGTGACGCACCACGGGGCCGGTGGACCCAGGGCGCGGATCAGATCGCAGCGGCGAGAGGGGGTGCACGACCTCTGAGAGTCGCGAGAAGGATGAGGCTGGTGGCCTCACCGACGTCGAACCGCCCGGGAAACGCATCGACGACGTCGATACCGGGGAGCACGAGGACGTGATCGACACGCCGACGCACCCACCGGATGAGCTGAGCGGCGAGATCCCGCACGGCGATGAGCAGGCGCTCACCGCGGTACAGCGCCGCGATCGTCAGCACGGCGGCGAGAGCGTGTCCGAGCCACATGGACGCGTCAGCGCTCACCTCCGCCGGAATGCCTGTCGTCGGGGGAATCACCAGAGGGCCGCCGTGCACGTGTGGTGTCGAGACGCCGGACGGCGTGACCGTGCCGAGTACGAAGAGCGTGTGGAAGAGGAACTGGCTCATCGCCACGGACAGTCCGAGGCGGATCAGCGAGAGCGACCGCCCGGCGAGGAGCACGCAGATCATGAATGAGAACACCCACGGCACGAGGATGCCGAGCGGCCCCGGCATCTGCCCTCCGCCGGTGACGTGACCGGCGAGGGCGACGAAGATCGCCAGGGAGGAAGCAGCGAAGCCGCGGATGACGGCTGGCTTCCTGGACTCGGTCACGGCACCAGTCTGGCATGGACGGCGCGGACACCTCATCGCATGCCGCAGCGCCGCGTCCGCTCTCAGCTCATTCGCGCGGTGACTTCGGCGCTCTCTTCACGACGTCGTATGCGGAGAGCGCAGCCTTCCGCGTCTCGCCGAGGTCGACGATCGGCTCTGTGGGAGCGTCGGCTGCCCAACGGGAGATGTAGAGGTTCTGGGGGTCGAACTTCTTCGCCTGGAGCTCGGGGTTGAACACGCGGAAGTACGGCGCCGCATCGGCGCCCGAGCCCGCGACCCACTGCCAGTTGAACGGGTTGTTCGCCTCGTCGGCGTCGACCAGCGTGTCCCAGAACCACTCCTCTCCGCGGCGCCAGTCGATGAGCAGGTTCTTCACCAGGAAAGAGGCGACGACCATCCGCACCCGGTTGTGCATGTAGCCGGTGTGCCAGAGTTCGCGCATCCCGGCATCCACGAGCGGTACACCTGTCTCGCCGTGCTGCCAGGCGTCCAGGTGCGCGGGGTCCAGCGGCGGCCAGGGGAAGGCGTCGAACTCCGGACGGAGGTTCTCGGTGGCGAGATCGGGGGAGTGGTACAGCGTGTGCCAGGCGAACTCGCGCCACCCCAGCTCGGAGAGGAACCCGCCCGCCCCCTCGACGCCGACAGCCTCTTGCCATACCGCGAAGGGACTGATCTCCCCCCAGCGGAGGTGCGGAGACAGCAGCGACGTGGCTCCGGCGGCAGGTTCGTCGCGCGCCCGGTCGTAGTCCCGGAGGTCCTCGTCGAGGAACCGACGCAGACGTCGTCGCGCCGCGGGCTCGCCGGGTTCCCAGGCCTCGCGAAGTCCGCCTGCCCAGTCGGGCCGGGTGGGCAGCAGACCCCAGTCGCCGAGGTCATCGGATGCGGGTGCATCGCCCACGCCCGGAATCGAGCGGGGCTCCGGAAAGGGAGCGCGGGGGGCGGGAAGAGAGAGGCACGCGCGCCAGAACGGCGTGTAAACGGAGTAGTGCGTTCCGCTGCCCGTCGTCACAGTCCACGGCTCGTGCAGCAGGGAGCCCGCGAACGAGACGGTCTCGATCCCATCCGCCCGCAGGGCGGTCTTCAGAGACGAATCGATCTCGCGCTCGGCGCCGCCGTACCGTCGGTTCCAGAACACGGCTCCGGCGTCGATCTCCGAAACCAGCTCGCGCACGACACGCTCGGCGGCGCCGCGGCGCAGCACGAGATCACCGCCACGCTCGCGCAGGCGCTCCCCGAGCGACGCGAGCGAATGGTGGAGCCACCAGCGGGCCGCACCGCCGAGAGGTCGGACACCGGGGGATTCCTCGTCGAGCACGTAGAGCGCGAGCACCGGTTCCCCTCGATCGATGGCAGCCCGAAGCGCCGGGTTGTCTGCGAGCCGGAGATCATCTCGGAACCATACGAGCGAGGGGGACGTCATGATGTCATTCTCCTGGAGTGCGCGATCTCGGGTCACGCGCGACGCCGGTGGCTGCGTCGGCCGCGTGGGGTCGAGTCGCCTGTGGACCACAGCGCCCACAGGACCAGGAGCGGCTGCAGGAAGAGCCTGCCGAGACGTCGTGCATCCGTGTCGAGTCCCGACGTCGAGCGCTTGGTCCGCCACTGGTGGACGTTGCCCGGCATCACTGCGACGAAGAACGCGGCGGTCGCCCAGCCGATGCGGCGGCGTTCCTTCGGGAGGACGAGCAGTCCTGCGGCGAGCGCGATCTCGGCGGCGCCCGAGGCGATCACGATCGTGTCCTTGTCGAGTCGAGTCAGGCGGGTGGCCCAATCGGGCACGACCACACGGAATCCGCGGGTGCTGAGGAAGTGGCCGACCCCGATCGCGCCGAGCGCGACCGCCAGGATCCATCGTGCGACTGCTCTGTCCATCCGTTCACGTTACGTGATGCTCCCCGGTGCGCGGATGACGTCCGCTGTGAGTTCCGCCTCACTCCACGAGGGACGGCCTCTCGCTCTCCCAGGAGCGGAACGCATCGACGATCTGCGGAGTGTGGGTGTGATGGAGGTAGTGCTCGCCGTCGAGCGGCACGACGGTGCCATCCGCGACGGTTGCGGCCTGCTCCTCGTGCACCTGCAGCCACGTGGGCACGGTCGGATTGTCGGAGACGACGAACAGCAGCAGGGGAAGGTCTTCGGGGAACGTCGTTCCGAGTGCGTCTCGGAAGTTCACGGGGAGCAGTGACATCGCGTTCAGGTAGGTCGGACTCAGCGTGTTCCGATCGGTGAGCAGGGCGATCTGCGCGCGTGCTTCTTCGGAGTAGACGGCCTCGTCGTACCCCGTGCCGCGAATCGAGGCGATGAGACGAGCGAGTCCGAGGTTCTTCGCAGCGCCGAACAGCCCGACCGGCAGCTCCGTGTCGGAGCCCGGCTGGCCGGGGACGCTGCTGTCGATCCCCACGAACGCCCGCACCTCGTCGGGATAGCGATTCGCGAACTGGATGCCGTAGAGGCCCGCGATGGAATGCCCCATCAGCACGTACTCGTCGACCCCGAGCTGCTGCAGGGCGGAGTGGGTCTCGCTCACGATGTTCTCGGTGGTGCGCGGCTGATCCGTACCGTCGCTCAGCCCATAGCCGAAGGGCTCCACCACGATCACGCGATGGTCCTGCGCGAGCTCGGCGACGAGCGGCTCGAAGTCGAGGACGGGCGATGCGGTGCCGAAGCCGGGAAGGAGCACCACGTCCTCCGCGCCCTCGCCGACGATCAGCACGTTCATCTCCCGACCGTCCACAGCGACCTTCTGCCCGTAGGGTTCGATGCGATCCTGTTCGATCGCGGTCGCGACCACGTTTCCCACGGTGGTCGTCGCAAGGCCCAGCGCGACCACCCCGATGACGGAGGCGACTGCGATGAGCGTTCTCTTGACGTGCTTGTTCATGCAGACCTCTCCGAGCGCACTCCGTGTGCAGCCTCCCTTCCAGCTTTCCGATGCGCGTGCGCTACCGCATCGTCGTGCCGTGGGCATTCGTGTACCGCGATCGCGGTATCCCGTCTCATCCCGCCGGGGGATCCCCGGCGCGACGGTGCGCGGAATACTGGTGTGATGTCGGCAGCTCGTCCTCCACGAATCGCGTCGCTGTTCGGCGACGTGCTCGCCGTGCTCATCGTGACGCTGTTCGCCGTGTCGCCGTTCCCCGACGACGGCTTCCGCGCGGACGGATGGCTGATGGTGGTCGCGCTCCTGCCGGCGGCCGCGATGCTGCTCCGTCGTCGTTTCCCGCTCTTCACGCTCGGCGTCAGCCTGGCATGCGCCGTGTTCCTGGCGTTCGCCGGAGTGGTGTCACCGAGTGCGCTCATCGCTGTGGCGATCAGTGCATTCGCCACCGTGGATCGGCGCGGGCGTCTCGTGGGGGTCACCGCCGTCGGCGCGGCGACGGTGATCGTGTTCTTCGTCAGTGCGATTCCGCTCGGCGGCGATCTCTGGGACGCCCGCGCGCTGCAGTTCGTGTTCATCGTCGCTCTCGCCGGCGCGCTGGGAGACGCCACCCGGTCTCGCAGGGAATTCGTCATCGCGATGACCGAACGCACGGAACGTGCGGAGCAGGGACGCGAGGAGGAAGCGCGACGTCGGGTCGCCGAGGAGCGGGTGCGCATCGCTCGCGACCTGCATGACGTGGTGGCGCACCAGATCTCGGTCATCAGTCTGAACGCCGGCGTCGCCTCATCCGCGTTGGACCTCCGGCCGGAGCGGGCGCGGGAGGCGCTGAGCACGATCCGTCGTTCCTCGCGCACGGTTCTCGCCGACATCGGGGGACTGATGGCACTTCTTCGGTCCGACGATCCTGAGGACGTCCGTGATCTGCGCCCGCAGCGGGGACTCGCCGACCTCGACGCTCTGGTCGCGCAGTTCCGCGAGGCCGGGCTCCGTGTCGAGCTGCAGGACGCCCCGGATCGACCGCAGCTGTCGCCGGCAAGCGACCACGTCGCGTTCCTCGTGATCCTCGAAGGTCTGACGAACGCCCACAAGCACGGGGCAGGTGACGCGGCGCTCGTCCGGATCCGCACTGAGCAGGACTCGCTCCGACTCACCATCGTCAATCCCGCGGTAGATGAGGCGAGGGCTCCTGCCGCGTCAGGGGGTCACGGGCTACGAGGGCTTCGCGAGCGCGTCGTCGCCGTTCGCGGCGACGTGCAGACCGGCAGGGTCGGCGAGGAGTTCCGACTGGATGTGCGGATTCCGCTGGAAGGAGGTCAGCGATGATCCGTGTGCTCGTGGTCGATGACCAGCCGCTGGTTCGCCAGGCCGTTCGCGACATCCTGATCGACGGCGGCGTCGAGGTGATCGGCGAAGCGGCGAACGGGCGAGACGCCGTCGCGCAGGTGCGCCGGTCCAGCCCCGATGTCGTCGTGATGGACATCAGGATGCCTGAGCTCGATGGGATCGCGGCCACCGCCCAGATCACGGGTTCGTCCCCGTCCTCGGCGACCCGCGTGCTCATCCTGACGACTTTCGAGGAGGACGACTATGTCGTGGCAGCCCTTCGAGCGGGCGCCAGCGGCTTCGTGGGCAAGGGAGCGGAGCCGGAGGAGATCGTCGACGCCGTGCGGGTCGTGCACCGGGGGGATGCGCTCCTCTCCTCGGCGGCGACTCGTTCGCTGATCGAGCGTTCGGTGCTGCCGCAGCTCCCGCGTGCTGAAGCATGGCACGATGAGCCGTTGCGACAGCTCACCGACCGCGAGCGTGAGGTGCTGCTCCTCGTGGCGCGGGGCGATTCGAACCAGGACATCGCCGAAGCACTCGTGATCTCACCCCACACCGCGAAGACCCATGTGAATCGCATCATGTCCAAGCTGCAGGCGCGCGATCGGGCCCAACTGGTGATCCGTGCCTACGAGTCGGGAGTCGTGATCCCCGGGGCGTGAACGGCCTCCCGTGAGACGACGGGGCCGGACATGCTCGTGGCGGTCAGGACGACGGGATCATGCGAGTAACCTGGGTATCGACCCAGATGGAGAGAGTTTCTGTGCCTGAAAACGCCCGGCCGAATGACGGCTTCGCCCTGTTCACTGACCGAAACGTCGTCGCGATGCGCGTCAACGGCGAGCTCAAGGACCTCGCCACGACCGTGACCGAGACCGACGAGGTCGAGGCGGTCACGATCGACAGCACGGACGGATTGAACATCCTCCGTCACTCGGCTGCTCACGTGCTGGCGCAGGCGGTGCAGCGCATCAACCCGCAGGCGAACCTCGGGATCGGCCCGCCCATCACCGACGGCTTCTACTACGACTTCGGCGTGGAGACCCCGTTCACGCCGGAGGACATCAAGGCCATCACCAAGGAGATGCAGCGCATCGTCCGCGAGGGCCAGCGGTTCGTCCGCCGTGTGGTGACCGACGAGGAGGCCCGCGCCGAGCTCGCGAACGAGCCGTTCAAGCTCGAGCTCATCGGGCTCAAGGGCCCGGGCAAGGAGGTCGCCGAAGGCGCCTCTGTCGAGGTCGGCGAGGGCGAGCTGACGATCTACGACAACACCACCCGTGACGGCGAGGTCGTCTGGAAGGACCTCTGCCGCGGACCGCACCTGCCCAATACGCGCATGATCGGCAACGGATGGGACCTCACCCGCATCGCTGCCGCGTACTGGCGCGGCAGCGAGAAGAACCCGCAGCTGCAGCGCATCTACGGCACGGCCTGGCCGACGAAGGACGAGCTGCGCGCCTACCAGCACCGTCTCGAGGAAGCAGCCAAGCGCGATCACCGCCGCCTCGGCAAGGAACTCGATCTGTTCTCGTTCCCCGAGGAGATCGGGTCGGGCCTGTCCGTGTGGCACCCGCGCGGCGGCGTGATCCGCGGTGAGATGGAGCAGCACGCGCGCAAGCGCCACATCGAGGGCGGCTACACCTACGTGTACACGCCGCACATCTCCAAGGAAGACCTCTTCCTCACCTCGAACCACCTCGTCACGTACAAGGACGGCATGTTCCCGCCGATCGTGATGGACGAGGAGCGCGACGACGAGGGCAACATCACCAAGCAGGGCCAGGACTACTACCTGAAGCCCATGAACTGCCCGATGCACATCCTCATCTACAAGGAGCGCGCTCGGAGCTACCGTGATCTGCCGCTGCGGTTCGCCGAGAACGGCACGGTCTACCGCAACGAGCTCTCCGGCGCGCTGCACGGCCTCACGCGTGTGCGCGGGTTCACTCAGGACGACTCGCACCTGTTCGTCACGCCCGACCAGCTCGAGGCCGAGGTCGCCAAGGTCCTCGACTTCATCCTCTCGATGCTCCGCGATTTCGGTCTGACCGACTTCGAACTCGAGCTGTCGATGAAGGACGACGAGAAGTCCAAGTGGATCGGCTCGGACGAGTTCTGGGAGTCGTCGACCGACGCGCTGCGCCGTGTCGCGGTGGCCTCAGGGCTCAAGCTCACAGAGGTCCCCGGTGAGGCCGCGTTCTACGGCCCGAAGATCGACCTCAAGACGCGTGATGCGATCGGTCGCACCTGGCAGCTCTCGACTGTGCAGGTCGACCCGAACCTGCCGGAGCGCTTCGACCTCGAGTTCATGGACAAGGACGGGCAGAAGAAGCGCCCGATCATGATCCACCGCGCGCTGTTCGGCTCGATCGAGCGGTTCTTCGCGATCCTGCTCGAGCACTACGCGGGTGACTTCCCGGTGTGGCTGTCTCCCGTGCAGGTCGTGGGCATCCCGGTGGCGGACGACTTCGCCGACTACTTGGGCGACGTGATCGACACACTGCGCTCTCAGGGCGTGCGTGCCGAGCTCGACACGTCCGACGATCGCATGCAGAAGAAGATCCGGACGCACACGACCGGCAAGGTGCCGCTGCTGCTGATCGCGGGGGAGAAGGACCGCGACGCTGGCACCGTCTCTTTCCGCTACCGCGACGGGGCGCAGGAGAACGGTGTACCGATCGCGGACGCCGTAGCGCGCATCCGCGCGGCCATCGACTCCCACGCCCTCGTGCAGACAGCAGGGGACCTGGCGTGACCGACGGGGAGCAGCCGCTGGAGGATGCCGGACGCCTCGCCGGGGTGCCGGACGAGTTCCAGCGGTTGTGGACCCCGCACCGGATGGCGTACATCCAGGCGGGACCGGAGCCCCTGCGCGAAGAGTGCCCGTTCTGCGAGGCGCCGAAGTTCCCGGATGCCGAGCGGCTGGTCGTCGCACGCGGCGAGACGGCGTACGTGTTGCTGAACCTCTTCCCGTACAACTCCGGCCATCTGCTGGTCTGCCCCTACCGCCACATCGCCACCTACGACCAGGCGACGCCGGAGGAGGTCGCCGAGATCGGCGCGCTCACCCAGACGGCGATGCGCGTGCTGCGCGAGGTCTCGCGCTGCGACGGCTTCAACCTGGGCATGAATCAGGGCGCCGTGGCGGGGGCCGGCGTCGACGCCCACCTGCACCAGCACGTGGTGCCACGGTGGACGTCGGACGCGAACTTCTTCCCGATCATCGCGAAGACCAAGGCGCTCCCGCAGCTGCTGGGCGAGGTGCGCGAAGCCGTGGCTGACGCCTGGCCTCGCCCGAACGCGTGACTCGCGGTGTGCTGAACCCGATGGCTCTCCGGCATCGCTTCGCCGCAGCAGCGATCGTCCTCGGCGTCGCCTCATCCATGGCCGCCTGTGCACCGCAGCCCGATCCCCAGCGGACGGCGACACCGACGGCGGCACCGACGAGCGTAGAGGACGAGGGGCGCGCCTTCTACCTCGCCCAGGGGTTCGCGGAGAACGAGGGACGCCTCTCTCCGAAGACCCCGGCACAGCAGGCGCTGGTCGACGACGTGATCGAGAGCGGAGTCTGGGCAGGCATACCCGATGAGGACGTCGCCTGGATGAGCCTCGAGCTCACGATCGACGTCTGCCTCGTCGCGATCGAGTCCGAGCACCGGGTCGATGCGAGCAAGGTCGGTGACCACATCGATTCCTCCGAGATCATCGGCTCCTGGTCGAATGCGTTCGAAGAGAGCGACCCCGGTCTGCCTTTCATGCTCGGAGGCCTGGCGATCTCAGGCATGAAGTATCTCTGCCCCGATGACCACCCCGGTTGGCTCGCCGCGTATCGCGAGCTGCCCATCCCCACCGGATGACGGACGCCCGGCTCAGCGCACCTGGCGCGCCGTGAACTGCAGCCGCGGGTTCGCGTAGAACTCCTGGGCCTCGACGAGCTGCAGCTCGCGCTCTCCGGACTCGAGCGTCGCCTTGAGCAGGTCGTACACGCTGGACGCCGTGCGCTCGAGCGCGACCTTGGCACTGCCGGTCTCGACGTAGTGCGCAGTGAAGAGCGCGGCGGTCACGTCCCCGGAACCATTCGCCTTCATGGGCAGGTGCGGGGTCTGCACGAGCCAGGCACCCTTCTCATCGGCGGCGAGCATCTCGATCGTCCCCTCTTCGCGATCGGGGCGCTCGACACTGGTGACGAGCACGGTGCGCGGACCCATCGCGTGCGCGAGATCGACCGACGCGAGAGTGGACTCCAGCGTGTCAGGCTCGGTGTCGGTGAGGAAGCCGAGCTCGAACTGGTTCGGGGTGATGATGTCGGCGACGGGAACCACGCGCTCACGCAGCAGCACCGGGATCGCGGGGGCGACGAAACATCCCGACTTCGCGTTGCCCATGACCGGGTCGCAGGCGTACACCGCGTTCGGGTTCGACGCCTTCACTCGTGCGACGGCGTCGATGATCACGTCTCCGATGCCCTCTCCGCCCTGGTAGCCGCTGAGAACGGCGTCGATCTGGCCGAAGACACCGCGTTCCTCGATGCCGGTGATGACCTCGCGGACGTCACCCGGGGCGATCAGAGGACCGCGCCAGGCGCCGTAGCCGGTGTGGTTGGAGAAGTTCACGGTGTAGACGGGCAGCACCTCGACACCGATGCGCTGCAGCGGGAACACGGCGGCCGAGTTCCCCACATGCCCGTAGGCCACGGCTGACTGGATGGAGAGGATCTTCATTCTCCGACTCTTTCGTTCAGGGCGGGCCGGTGCCCGCGAGGTGTGGTCATCGCCCGGCGGCGACGAGGTCTGCGACCAGCGACTCTGCTTCATCGTCGGACAGGTCATGCACGGTGAGACGCAGATGATGAGAGGGCTCCGCCTTCTCATCGAGCGCGAAGTCGTCGCCGGTGCGGGCGAGCCATCCGCGGCGCATGAGGCGGTCGGCGATGGTCCGAGCCGGCTGGGAGAACTCGACCCACAGGCTCATGCCGTCGGACACCGTGGCCTCGATACCACTCGCTCGGAGTCGTTCGGCGAAGGCGGCGTTGCGCTGCGCGTAGTGCTCCGCAGCCGCTGCCACCTCCGACATCGCCGTCTCGTCGGTCAGCTGTGTAAGAGCGAGACGCTGCAGCAGGTGGCTCACCCATGTCGTTCCGGGGCTCAGCCGCATCGCGAGGCGCTCGGCGGTCTCCGCGTCCGTCGCTGCGATCGCGAGGCACATGTCCGGACCAAGGAACTTCGACACAGAGCGTACGAGGGCGAACCGGCGATGCTCGGGTCCGATGAGCGACTCGTAGGGTCGCTGCGAGAGCATCGAGAAGTGGTCGTCCTCGATGATCAGCACATACGGGTGGTCGGCGAGCACGGCACGGAGTTCGGCGGCCCGGGAAGCGGTGAGGCTCGCGCCGGTCGGATTCTGCGCCCGCGGCGTGCAGATGATGGCACGGACGCCCGCCTCCAGCGCGGTTCGCAGACCGTCAACGGTCATGCCCTCGGCGTCGACGGGGACGGGAGCCGCGCGATAGCCGCCCAGCCGCACCGTGTGGATGCTCGCGAGGAAACAGGGATCCTCCAGGGCGACGGCGTCATCGCGCATCAGCGCCTGGGCGAGCAGCCGCTCGACGGCGTCGACAGCTCCACTGGTCACGGTGATACGGAAGTCGACGCCGTCGAGGTCGCGCGAGATCCAGCGCGTCGACCACTCCTCGAGTCCGCGATCGATCACGGGCTCGCCGTAGAGCACAGGGCGGGAGGCGATGGTCATCAGGGCCGGTGCAGGATCGGGGATCAGGCGGGGGTCGGGGTTCCCCGTGCCGATGTCGCGGAGGACGGTGTCGGGGGCATAGCCTTCCTGCGCCACTGCCTCCAAGCCGGCGACGATGGTCCCTGCTCGTCCGCGAGACAGCACGAGCCCCGCCTGGGCGAGCTGTCGATACGCGGCGACGGCGGTGTTCCGGTTGACGCCGAGCGTGGCGGCGAGCTCCCGCACCGGGGGGAGGACGCTGCCGGGGCGGAGGATTCCGCGGTCGCGCAGGGAGCGCACGCTGTCGGCGATGTCCGCTGCGGTGGTGCCTGTGATCTGGTCGCTCATGGTCCTCCTCAGCGATTCTAGGTCGAATCGGACAGTGCTATGTTTGATCTAGATCAAACCCGACTTCGGTGCATCCGACAGGAGTTCCCATGGCAGACCAGACAACCACCGGATCGCCGCGCGTCAAGCGCGGTCTCGCCGAGATGCTGAAGGGCGGCGTCATCATGGACGTCGTCACGGCGGATCAGGCGAAGATCGCCGAAGACGCCGGAGCCGTCGCCGTCATGGCGCTCGAGCGCGTCCCGGCCGACATCCGCGCGCAGGGTGGTGTCTCTCGCATGAGCGACCCCGACATGATCGACAGCATCATCGATGCGGTGTCCATCCCCGTGATGGCGAAGGCGCGCATCGGTCACTTCGTCGAGGCCCAGGTGCTGCAGGAACTCGGCGTGGACTACATCGACGAGTCGGAGGTCCTCTCGCCTGCCGATTACGTGAACCACATCGACAAGTACGGCTTCACGGTCCCGTTCGTCTGCGGCGCGACCAATCTCGGTGAGGCGCTCCGCCGCATCAACGAGGGCGCAGCCATGATCCGGTCCAAGGGTGAGGCGGGAACCGGCGACGTCTCCGAGGCGATGAAGCACATCCGCAAGATCCGCGGCGAGATCGCGGCTCTCACGTCCCTG
>NZ_QOAY01000192.1:64738-70371 GCF_003314775.1 Microbacterium sp. H6
CCAAGGACGAGCTGTTCGTGGCGGCCAAGGAACTGCAGGCACCGTACCAGCTGGTCGCCGAGATCGCCGAGACCGGCAAGCTTCCCGTCGTGCTGTTCGTGGCCGGTGGTGTCGCGACCCCTGCAGACGCAGCCATGATGATGCAGCTCGGCGCCGACGGCGTGTTCGTCGGATCGGGGATCTTCAAGTCGGGCAACCCTGCGGAGCGGGCGAAGGCGATCGTCAAGGCGACGACCTTCTTCGATGACCCGAAGGTCATCGCCGAGGTCTCGCGTGGATTGGGTGAGGCCATGGTGGGCATCAACGTCAGCGACCTTCCCGCGCCGCACCGTCTCGCCGAGCGTGGCTGGTAACACCAGGGTCGGCGTGCTCGCGCTGCAGGGCGACGTGCGCGAGCACGCCGCCCTGCTCTCGAGTCTCGGTGCCGACGTGGCGTTGGTGCGACGCCCCGACGACCTCGCATCGGTCGACGGGCTCGTCATCCCGGGCGGCGAGTCGAGCGTGATCGACAAGCTGTCGCGCGTCTTCGGGATGCAGCAGCCCATCCGCGAGGCCATCGCGGCAGGCATGCCGGTCATCGGCACGTGCGCGGGACTGATCATGCTCGCCGACGAGATCGTCGACGCCATCGAGGGACAGGAGTCGTTCGGAGGGCTGGATGTCGTCGTGCGCCGGAACGCCTTCGGCCGTCAGGTCGAATCCTTCGAAGCGCGACTCGACGTTCCCGCACTCGGCGCGGATCCGGTGTCCGCCGCGTTCATCCGCGGACCGGTTGTCGAGTCGGTCGGTCCGAGGGCCGACGTGCTGGCATCCCTGCCCGATGGACGCGTGGTCGCCGTGGAGCAGGGCGACCTGCTCGGTCTGAGCTTCCACCCGGAGATCACGGGAGAGACGAGGTTCCACGAGCGCTTTCTCGCTCGCGCAGACGCACGTCGCCGCGCTGCGGCGCGATAGGTCGTCGGCTCAGATCAGGCCCGAGAGCCACCGCAGAGCCGGCATCGCCTGCGCGCGCTGGAACTCCCGCAGGCCGGGGAGCTGCGGGATATCGGGTTGCGCCTGCTGGAACCAGAGGAACGATGCGAAGGCGGAGATCACGGCGAGCAGCTCAGCTTGAGGTGGTGCGCCGTGCTCTTCGAACACAGCCCACGCCTCCTCGCAGGCGGGGCCTCCGGATGCCTCGATGCTGGGGAGCAGACAGGGGAGGTCGATCCACGCGGCGCCCCTGCGCGCGTGCGGCCAGTCCAGCAGGTGTGCCCGTCCAGCGCTGATCAGGATGTTGTCTGCGCGCACATCGTCGTGCACGATGACGTCGCCGTGTACCGCGCTGCGGAAGCTCTCCTCGAGGCGCAGCAACGCCGGCATCCGCGCGGGGAGGCCGTGGGGGAGCGCCTCGCGCATCCCCCGATCCGCAGCGATCTCCGTCCACCTGGTGAAACCGGGGATCATGACAGCCTCTGCTCGAGGCATATCCGAAGGCGCAGGGGTGGTCGACAGCACGCGCAGGGCCTTGGCTACGGCGTGCAGGTCCGCCGTCGTCCACGGCTGGCCGGGGTGGCGGCCGTCGATCGCCTCGATTACGAGCGCCGTACCCGTCGGGTCGTCGATGGCTCCGAGGAGTCGTGGGGCGATGGCGGTCGGCAGATGCGAGAGCGTGCGCATCTCCTCGCGGAGGAAGTGCAGCGAGTCCGCGTGCCAATCCGCACCGCAGGCCTTGACGAATGCGCGCCCCGTCGTGGTCGTGACGACGCCCGCGTAGGAGGCGCTGAAGCCGCCATGGGCTGGCGCCTCCTGCACGAGATCACCCCCGATCGCGGAGATGATCCGAGATCGAAGTGGCATCGGGAGCGTATGCCAGTCGGGCCGGAGCCGATCTGCTCCCGTCGTCATCGTGCTGTCTTCTCGACGCCGGGTCCGTCGCGTTCGACTCCGCGCCGATGGGAGAGCATCCACTCATAGAGTTCGGAGTTCTCGTACGTCTCGGTCCATGAGTCGTGACCGACGCCCGCGTACCGGGTGAAACGCACGTCAGCGTCGAGGGCCTGCAGCTCGTCGACGATCTGCTCTGTCGCGGCGATCGGCACGACGTCGTCCGCGTCGCCGTGGAACGCCCAGGAGGGGATCGCGCGGATCGGAGCGGCGCTCTGCATCCACAGGCCACCGCAGATCGGTGCGATGGCCGCGAATCGATCGGGGTAGCGCACCGCGAGCGACCAGGTGCCGAAACCGCCCATGCTGAGTCCTGTCACCGAAACGCGCTCCTCGTCGACCCTGTGTGTGGAGCTCACCTCATCGATCAGTGCGGCCAGCGTCGAGAGCTCGGCGACCCATTGACTCGCCGCGGCGCACTGGGGTGTGACGAGGATGAAGGGGAACTCCTGCCCGTCGTCCGCCAGTCTGGGCGGACCGTGGACGGCGGCGAGATCGAGGTCGGAACCCCGTTCGCCTGCACCGTGCAGGAAGAGCACGAGCGGCCAGAGCCGGTGCGGATCATCGTCGTAGCCATCAGGGAGGTGGAGCAGGTACCGCAGGGTGTCGGCGGGCGCCGGTGCGCCGTCAGGAACCTCTGCCGAGCGGAGGGCGGGAGAGATGTGTCGTGATCTGCGCATGCTCCCATCCTGCGCCACCCGAGGCGTTCGTTAGAATGGACGATGCGCTGAGCGCGAGCTCATGCGGATACGACGAGCGGAGACTTATGTCCGGGCATTCCAAGTGGGCGACCACGAAGCACAAGAAGGCCATCATCGACTCCAGGCGCGCGAAGTCCTGGGCCAAGCTCATCAAGAACATCGAGGTCGCCGCCAAGCTCGGCGGACCGGACCTGGCGGGCAACCCCACCCTCTTCGACGCGGTGCAGAAGGCCAAGAAGACCTCGGTCCCCAAGGACAACATCGACCGCGCGGTGAAGCGCGGTGCCGGTATCGGCGGCGAGGCCGTCGAGTACCTCTCGATCATGTACGAGGGATACGGCCCCAACGGCGTCGCGCTCATGATCGAGTGTCTGACCGACAACAAGAACCGGGCGGCCGCTGAGGTTCGCACGGCTCTCAGCCGCAACGGCGGCACGCTCGCAGACCCCGGCAGCGTGGCCTACAACTTCAGCCGCAAGGGCGTCATCGTCGTCGGTTCCGAGGGCACCACCGAGGATGACGTGATGATGGCTGCGCTCGAGGCCGGTGCGGAGGAGATCGAACCGCACGCCGAGGGCTTCGAGGTGATCACGGAGGCGACCGACCTGGTGGCTGTGCGCAGCGCGCTCCAGGAGGCCGGCATCGACTACGAGTCCGCCGACGTCGAGTTCGTCCCGAACCTCAAGGTCGAGATCGACGCCGACACCGCGCGCAAGATCTTCCGCCTGATCGATGCCCTGGAAGACAGTGAAGACGTGCAGAACGTGTTCACAAACTTCGATCTGAGTCCCGAGGTCCAGGCGGAGCTGGAGAACGACGACGCCTAGGCGCGCCGGGCGACCGGTGTCGGATCGGCGGCCTAGCCTGGGGGAGTGACCTCCTCTCTGCGCGTGCTCGGCATCGACCCCGGTCTCACCCGCTGCGGTGTGGGGGTCGTGGATGTCGACGGATCGCGCCGCGGAACGCTCGTGCACGTCGGGGTGATCCGTTCCTCGCCGGAAGCGGAGATCGGGGAGCGTCTCTCGATCGTGGCCGCCGGGATCCGCGCCGTGATCGCCGAGCATCGACCTGATGCCGTCGCCGTCGAGCGGGTCTTCGCGCAGCAGAACACGCACTCGGTGATGGGCACCGCACAGGCCAGCGGCGTCGCGTTGCTGATCGCCTCCGAGTCGGGGCTCCCCGCCGCCACGCACACACCCAGTGAGGTCAAGGCCGCCGTCACCGGATATGGTGCTGCCGACAAACGGCAGGTGCAGACGATGATCGCCCGCATCCTGCGCCTCGACGCACTGCCGCAACCGGCCGATGCCGCCGACGCACTGGCCATCGCCCTCTGCCACGCCTGGCGACGCGGGGGAGCAGCGGCGACCGCCCCCGGGGCTCTGACTCCCGCTCAGCGTGCCTGGGCCGAGGCCGAGAAGCGTGTCGGTCGAACATACCTACGAGCGACGCCGTAGGCTGAGGGGATGATCTCCTCTCTGCACGGCGTCGTCCTGCATGCGGCATCCGATCAGGTCGTCATCGATGTGGGCGGGGTCGGATTCGCGGTCGCGGTGCCCGCCGATGTCGCGCACACCGCGACGGTGGGAGAGAAGCTGCTGCTGCACACCAGCCTCATCGTCCGTGAGGACTCGCTGTCGCTGTTCGGCTTCGCCGACCGCGGTGAGCTCGAGATCTTCGGACTGCTGATCAGCGTGACCGGCGTCGGTCCGAAGTCGGCACTCGGCGTGCTCTCGCACCTCACGAGCGATCAGATCGCCGAGGCCGTCACCGCGGAGGATGACGCCCCCTTCCGACGCGTTTCCGGCATCGGCCCCAAGACGGCGAAGCTCATCGTGCTGCAGCTCGCCGGCAAGGTGCAGGCGTTCGCGGCTCCGGCGAAGCCCGCCGCGGGCGGCGGCGCCGATGTCGTCACGCAGGTGGCCGCGGCACTCGTGGGGCTCGGCTGGTCGGAGAAGGTCGCCGCAGACGCCGCCGCCCAGACGGCAGCGGATGCCACAGAGGCGGAGAGCGCGTCCGTCGCCTCTCTGCTTCGTCGTACGCTCGCCCTGCTCGGCCCGGCGCAGGGAGGCCAGGCGCGTGTCTGATCCCCTCGACGCCAGCGAGCCCTCCGACGAGACCGAACTCGCCATCGAAGGCGCCCTGCGGCCGACGAGCCTCGGAGAGTTCGTGGGCCAGCAGAAGGTGCGCGGTCAGCTGCAGCTGCTCCTCGAGGCCGCCCGCATCCAGAGTCGTCCCGCCGATCACATCCTCTTGGCGGGACCTCCCGGCCTGGGGAAGACGACGCTCGCGATGATCGTCGCACACGAGAGCGAACGTCCGCTCCGGCTGTCCAGCGGCCCGGCGATCCAGCACGCCGGTGATCTCGCGGCCCTGCTCTCGAGCCTGGTCCCCGGTGAAGTGCTCTTCATCGACGAGATCCACCGCATGGCGCGCTCCGCCGAGGAGATGCTCTATCTCGCGATGGAGGACTACCGCATCGACATCATGGTGGGAAAGGGCGCGGGAGCGACGAGCATCCCGCTCGAGCTCTCGCCGTTCACCCTGGTCGGCGCGACGACTCGCTCCGGGCTGCTGCCCAACCCGCTCCGCGACCGCTTCGGGTTCACCGGTCACCTCGAGTTCTACGAGGTGGGCGAGCTGGAGCAGGTGATCGCACGATCCGCGGCCGTGCTCGGCGTCGACCTCCCGACCGACTCGCTCGCCGAGATCGCCCGACGGTCCCGCGGCACCCCGCGCATCGCGAATCGCCTCCTTCGCCGGGTGCGCGATTATGCGCTGGTGCACACGGGGGGAGTTGCGACCATCCGCGAGGTCCGTGCGGCCCTGGATCTGTACGACGTCGATCCGATCGGTCTCGACCGCCTGGACCGTGCCGTGCTCGAAGCGCTCGTCCGACGGTTCCGCGGTGGCCCGGTCGGCCTCAGCACGCTCGCTGTCGCCGTCGGTGAGGAAGCCGAGACCGTGGAGAGCGTGGTCGAGCCGTACCTCGTGCGCATCGGGTTC
>NZ_QOAY01000192.1:70405-80501 GCF_003314775.1 Microbacterium sp. H6
GGCGCACGCCCCGCGGCCGTGTGGCGATGCCGGAGGCGTACGCGCACCTGGGTGTCGCGCATCCGGACGGGATGCTTAAGTTGGATGACCTATAATCACTGAAGACTTCCCGGATACCTTCGCGCGCCCAAAGGCTGGAGCGTGCACCTGAGAAAGGCGCTTCCCCCATGCCCATGGAATTCCTGCTCTTCGGCCTCCTCGCCGTTCTCCTCGTCTTCATGATCTTCAACACGCGCAAGCGCACGAAGCAGATGAAGGCCGAGCAGGAGGAGAAGGCCACCAAGACCGTCCCGGGCGCCAAGGTGCTCCTGCAGGGCGGCATCTACGGGACGATCGTCGCGTACGACCCCGACGACCTCGACACCCCCGCGCTCGTCGAGATCGCTCCCGGCACCATCATCGACGTGCACAGCCAGGCCATCCTGCGCGTGGTCGAGCCCAAGGATGTCGTCGTCGACGCACCGTCGGACGACATCGTCGAGGAGCGTGTCGTCGAGGAGCCGGTCGCCGATGAGCCGGTCGCTCCGGCTGTCGAGACCCCCGAGGAGACCCGCGCTCGCCTCGAGCGCGACGCCGACGACAAGTAACGCCGAGGCCGACGCGGCCCCTCGGATCTCCGTCCTTCCAGAAAGCTGAACACACGTGGCTTCATCCTCTCCCGTCCGTCACGCCTGGCGGGTCCTTCTCGGCCTGCTCCTCGTGACGGGCGTGCTCTTCGGCATCAACGCACTGGGCGTGTACGTCTTCAAGGACAGCAACGGGGAGGCCGCGAGCTCGTGGACACCTGAGCTCGCCCTCGATCTGCAGGGCGGCACACAGATCGTGCTGAGTGCGGAGACCGAGGACGGAGCGGCTCCGTCGTCCGAGCAGCTCGACCAGGCCGCGGCGATCATCCGGCAGCGTGTCGATGCGTCCGGCGTCGCCGAGGCCGACATCACGACCGAGGGCGGACAGAACATCGTCGTCCAGATCCCCGGTGAGGCCGACGCGCAGACGCGGGAGCGGATCCAGTCCAGTGCTCAGCTGGAGTTCCGTCCCGTGCTCTACACGACGGCGGCGACCAACGAGTTCGTGGGCGAGGACGGCAACTCGACGCCGTATCCCAGCCCGGATCCGGGTCTGAACTCGACGCCGACGGCCGAGCCGACCGACGCGAGCGACCTCTCCTGGGTCACCGACAAGCTGGCCGCGGAGTTCCAGGCATACGACTGCGCGAACCCGGAGAACGACGCCTCCAAGGCGCCGAAGGACCAGCCGCTCATCGCCTGCTCGGCGGACGGGAGCGCCAAGTACATCCTCGGACCGGCAGAGCTCGACGGCACCGCCATCACCGACGCCTCGGCCGGTCGCGACCCGAAGTCGGGTGCCTGGCTGGTGCAGCTCACGATGAACGGCGACGGGGCCGATGCGTTCGGCAAGGTCAGCACCCGCCTGAACCAGAACCGCATCGACGGGCTCACGCCGCGGGATCAGTTCGCCTTCGTGCTGGACGGCAACGTGATCAGCGCTCCGCGGATGAACGGGCAGATCCTCGATGGTCGCCCCAGCATCTCCGGAAGCTTCACGCAGGAGTCCGCGACCACTCTCGCCGATCAGCTCAAGTTCGGCGCCCTTCCGCTGAGCTTCACGGTGCAGAGCTCCGACACGATCTCGGCGACGCTGGGTACGCAGCAGCTGCAGATCGGTCTCATCGCGGGCCTCATCGGGCTCGCGCTGGTGGCGATCTACTCGCTGATCGTCTATCGAGCGCTCGGGTCGGTGATCATCGCGTCGATCGCGGTGATGGCGGTGCTCACCTACATCATCATCTGCATCCTGGCG
Source organism: Microbacterium sp. H6 (assembly GCF_003314775.1). Taxonomy (NCBI): domain Bacteria; kingdom Bacillati; phylum Actinomycetota; class Actinomycetes; order Micrococcales; family Microbacteriaceae; genus Microbacterium; species Microbacterium sp. H6. The sequence goes on from NZ_QOAY01000192.1 coordinate 72,227, forward strand.
TGGCGAATCGGGTTCCGCCTCTCGCTCGCCGGTGTCGCCGGTCTCATCGTGTCCATCGGCTTCACCGCCGACTCGTTCATCGTGTACTTCGAACGAATACGAGACGAGCTCCGTGACGGGAAGTCGATCACCGCGGCGGTCGAGGACGGCTGGGGTCGTGCGAAGCGCACGATCTACATCTCCAAGTCGATCAACATCCTCGCGGCGGTCGTCCTCTACATCCTGGCCGATGCCACGGTGAAGGGCTTCGCCTTCACGCTCGGACTCACGACGCTCATCGATGTGTTCATCTTCGTGATCTTCACGCACCCGGTGATGCAACTTCTCGCGCGCACCCGCTTCTTCGGCGGCGGCCACAAGCTGTCCGGACTCGATCCCGAAGCTCTCGGGGCCGTGTACCGCAGCCGCTCGCAGTACCGAGAGGTCACCACGGCGTCGGTCGGGCGGGGCGCGAAGAACGCGCGGTCCCGCGGCGAGGCCGACCGCAGACAGACGATCGCCGAACGCAAGCGCGCCGAGGCCCTCACGGGCGAGAGATCCACCAAAGCCGGAAGTGAGGGAGACGCCTGATGCCTTCCATGAATGAGTTCGGCAACAACCTCTACTCCGGGAAGACCTCCTTCCCGTTCGTCGGCAAGCGCCGTCTGTGGTTCATCATCGCGATCATCCTGGTCGTCGGCTCGGCGTTGGTGCCGCTCATCCGTCCTATCCAGTTCTCGATCGAGTTCACGGGTGGATCGCAGTTCACCGTGCAGGCGCCGGACAGCCTCGATCAGGAGACGGCGACCACAGCCGTGCAATCGGTCGTCCCCGGCGCTGCGACCAAGGTCGTCGTCGTCAGCGGCAAGGACGTCCGCGTCCAGACCGACCAGATGAGCGCTGCCGAGACCCAGCAGGTCGGCGAGGCACTGGCGAAGGCATACGGCGTCGATCCGTCCGACGTCACTTCCTCCTTCATCGGACCCGCGTGGGGTGAGAACGTCACCAAGCAGTCGCTGTGGGGTCTCGCGATCTTCCTCGCCCTGACCTTCCTGATCCTGGCGATCTACTTCCGCACCTGGAAGATGTCGGCTGCGGCCATCATCGGTCTCCTCGACGTGCTCGTGATCACGGTGGGCATCTACGCGCTGGCCGGCTTCGAGATCTCGCCGGCGGCCGTGATCGGCTTCCTCACCATCCTCGCGTACTCGCTGTACGACACCACGGTCGTGTTCGACAAGATCCGCGAGAACACGACCGAAGACGGGGAGAAGTCCGCCCGCTTGTTCGGCGAGTCGGTCAACCTCGCGGTGAACCAGACGCTCGTGCGCTCCATCAACACGTCCGTCGTCGCTGCTCTGCCGGTCGGCGCGGTGCTCTTCATCGGCGCGTTCTGGCTGGGCGCGGAGTCGCTCACCGACATCTCGCTCTCGATCTTCGTCGGCATTCTCGTAGCCACCTACTCGACGCTCTTCGTGGCTGCTCCGCTCTACTCGCTGTTCCGCGAGAACGAGCCGCAGCTGAAGGCACGGGATGCCCGCATCCGAGAAGCTCGCAGCAGGGCGGCCGTCGAGGTCTGATCGGTTCCTCAGCGGGGCCGGTTCCGCACAGCACGCGTAGGATTGATCGATCAGGAGGTGAGTAGATGGCGGAACCGCAGACGTCATCGCAGGGCTCGAGTCTGCGACGGCTGGTTCCCCGTATCTTCTCCCGCGCGTCGAGGATCAATGACCTCGACAATCTGATCCGCACAGTCCGGGCGAACCACCCCAAGGGCGACTTCTCGGTGATCGAGAGGGCCTACGCGGTCGCCAAGGAGAAGCACGAGGGGCAAAAGCGCCAGAGCGGTGAGCCGTACATCACCCACCCGCTCGCGGTCGCCCAGATCCTCGCCGAACTCGGTCTCGGGCCGCGGGCGATCGCCGCAGCGCTGCTGCACGACACCGTCGAGGACACCGGGTACGCGCTGACCGATCTCACCGCCGAGTTCGGCGACGAGGTCGCGATGCTCGTCGACGGCGTCACCAAGCTCGACAAGGTGAAGTACGGCGAGAGCGCGCAGGCCGAGACCGTCCGCAAGATGATCGTCGCGATGTCCAAGGACATCCGAGTGCTGCTGATCAAGCTCGCCGACCGCCTCCACAACGCGCGCACCTGGGGTTTCGTTCCGCCGGAGAAGGCGGCGAAGAAGGCCAAGGAGACCCTGGAGATCTACGCTCCGTTGGCGAATCGGCTCGGAATCCAGGCGATCAAGTCGGAGCTCGAGGATCTCTCCTTCGCGGTGCTGCACCCGAAGATCTACAACGAGATCCACAGCCTCATCGCGCAGCGCACCCCGCAGCGCGAGAAGTACCTGAACCAGGTCGTCGAGGAGATCGACGAAGACCTGCGGGATCTCCGCATCCGTGGCAAGGTCGTCGGGCGCCCCAAGCAGCTCTACTCGGTGTACCAGAAGATGGTCATCCGCGGCCGTGAGTTCGACGACATCTACGACCTGATCGGCATCCGGGTGCTGGTGTCCTCCGTGCGCGACTGCTATGCGGTGCTCGGAGCCATCCACGCACGCTGGACTCCGCTGCCGGGTCGTTTCAAGGACTACATCGCCACACCCAAGTTCAACCTGTACCAGTCACTGCACACCACGGTGATCGGCCCCGCCGGCCGCACGGTCGAGATCCAGATCCGCACCCATGAGATGCACCAGCAGGCCGAGTACGGCGTCGCTGCGCACTGGATGTACAAGGAGCGGATGAACGGCGGCGGCAAGACCGAGGTCCGCGCGTCCGACACCGACATGGCCTGGCTCGCGCACATCTCCGACTGGCAGGCCGAGACCGCCGACCCTGGAGAGTTCCTGGAATCCCTCCGGTTCGAGATCGGCGCGAAGGAGGTCTACGTCTTCACGCCGAAGGGCCGGGTGATCGGGCTGCCCTCCGGCGCGACCCCGGTGGACTTCGCCTACGCCGTGCACACCGAGATCGGCCACCGCACGATGGGCGCCAAGGTCAACGGTCGCCTGGTGCCTCTGGAGTCCGAGCTCAAGAGCGGTGACGTCGTCGAGGTGTTCACCTCGAAGAACCCCGACGCGGGACCCAGCCAGGACTGGCTCGGGTTCGTTGCGAGCACGCGCGCCCGCAACAAGATCCGCGGGTGGTTCACGAAGGAGCGCCGCGAGGAGGCGATCGAGCAGGGCAAGGAGGCCATCGCGAGGGCGATGCGTCGACAGAACCTGCCGCTGCAGCGACTCATGAGCCATGACTCCTTCACGGAAGTGGCACGGGGCATGCACTACGAGGACGTCTCCGCGCTCTATGCGGCGGTCGGCGAGGGGCACGTCTCGACCCAATCCGTGCTGGAGAAGGTCACCGCACTCGTCGCGGCGAACGACCCCGCGACGGGGGCCATCGACCTTCCCGGCAGCGTGCAGACGCGTGAGCCGCGGTCGGGTGACTCCGGCGTGCTGGTGCGCGGCGCCAATGACATCCTCGTCAAGCTCGCGAAATGCTGCACCCCGGTTCCGGGCGACCAGATCGTCGGGTTCGTGACCCGTGGCAGCGGCGTCTCGGTCCACCGTGCGGACTGCGTGAACGTGAAGGCGCTGGGTGCCGAACAGGACCGATTCGTCGAGGTCTCCTGGGCTCCCACCACCAAGAGCGTCTTCAGGGTGCAGATCCAGGTCGAGGCGCTCGACCGTTCGGGGCTTCTCTCCGATGTCACCCGCGTGTTGAGCGAGCACCATGTCAACATCCTCTCGGCGACGGTCACGACGACGGACGAGCGACTCGCTCTGAGCCGATTCGTCTTCGAGATGGGTGATGCCGTGCACCTCGATCGCGTGCTCAACGCGGTACGCAGGATCGACGCCGTGTACGACGTCTATCGCGTCACCTCTTCCTGACCGCGAGCCTGTCCAGCACGGCCCGTCCCGCGCGGCTTCCAGGAACGCGCGACATGCGGCGCAGCATGGCGGACGCCTCCTCCGGCACGTCGGGCGACACGAGCGCGAGTCTGTCCATCCAGGTCAGCACGCGCGGATCGCGGTGCACGGTCGTGGCGAGATCGAGCATGGTCCGCACCGGCGTTGTGACGAGGATTCCGCCGATCGACTCCAGTTCGGAAGAGGCGACGACGGTGTCGTGGAAGACGAGTCGTGAGTTCGTCGTCGCACGGATCCGTCGTTCGACGCACCGTCGCACATGATGCACGCCCGGTGGACCATCGCCGGCGCCATGGATCCACGCAGCCGTCGGCCCTGACGCCGCGGTTCCTGCGCGAACCAGCGATGCGACAGCGCTCGCCCTGACATCCGATCCCTCGATCAGGTCCGCCGGGACATAGGCGTCCCCGACCTCGACCACATGCCCGTCGATCCGTGCCGCGCTGAGCTCCGCCTCACTCAGCCGAACGCCGGGCAGGTACAGAAGGGCGGGGTGCATCACGTCAGTCTGACGCAGTGCACCCCGCCTCGTCCGTCGTCGTGCGGGACCTGTGGAGAACGGGTCAGCTTCCGAGTGCGCTCAGCCAGGCTCGGCGTGCTTCCAGAGCATCCGCTGCGGCCTTGGCAGCCTTCGTGTCGCCGGCCTTCTCCGCCGCGGCGACCTCGGCCTCGAGCTTCTCGATGGCTTCCAGCAGTTGGGAGCTCATGTCGTTCGCGCGCGCCTTGGTCTCGGGGTTGTTCTTCTTCCAGTCCACATCTTCCCGGGCCTTGAGACCCTGTTCGATGGCGCGGAGCTTGTCGTCGAGCGCCCGCTCCTTGTCCCGGGGGAAGATGCGTCCGATCTCGTCCCACTGCCGCTGGATGCGGGTCAGGAGCGCGCGAGCTCGCTTGATGTTGGGCTCGTCTGCGACACCCTTCGCCTCTTCGAGGAGTGCTTCGCGTGCCTCTATCTTCGGAGCGGAATCCGCTTCTTCAGCGGCAGCCTGCTCGGCACGGGCGGCATAGAGGGCGTCGCCCGCGGCCTTGAAGCGCGCCCACAGCGCGTCATCGGCCTTTCGTCCGGCGCGGCCGGACGCCTTCCACTCGTCGAGGAGGTTGCGGTAGGCGGGGATTCCGTCGGTACCGCGGGGGGCGAGGGCTTCCGCACGCTCCACGAGACGGGTCTTCGCGTCGCGGGCGACCTTGTGAGCGTCGTCGAGCTCGGAGTAGAAGGCGCGGCGCTGCTTGTCCACGACGGCCCGAGCGTCCCGGAAACGCTTCCAGAGCTGCTGGGAGATTCCCTTCGACAGGCGCGGCCCGTTCTGCTGCTGCGCCTGCCAGGCGTCGAACAGCTCTCCGAGCTCAGCCGTGACCTGCTTCCACTGCACCTTGCTGAGGTCACGTGCGGCGATCGCCTCGGCGCGCTCGACGAGTTCGGTTCGCTCGGCGATCGCCTTGTCGACGAGTTCCTTCGCCTGCTTCGCCTTCTGTTCCGTCGCCTCCGAGAGAGACGAGGTCAGAGCGTTGAGTCGATCGCGAAGACCGGCAAGGTCACCGACCGCGGCGGCATCGGTGGCTTCGTCGATCAGGTGCTTCGCCTGCTTGGCGAGGTCGCTCGCGGATGCGCCGCCGGCCTGATGGCGCTGTTCGAGTGCATGCACCTTGAAGGCGATGTCGTCGAACTTGCGGACGAAGTAGGCGAGGGCCTCATCGGGCGTACCGTCCGGGTACTGGCCGACGACGCGCCAGGCGTCGCCTTCCTTGACCTCGACGGTTCCGTCCTCGGTGACGCGCCCCCATTCCGCCGACGTCGACGATGCGGCGGGCACCGGTGCGGCAGGCGCGACGGCGGCCGGCGTCGGTGCCTTGCGGGGCATCGGCACGGAGGGGGGTCCGGGGATGGGGGGAGTCGGCTTCGTGGGCTCGTTGGCAGACACGTGATTCTCCTTGCGCGGTCGGGCCGCGGGAGGCGGAAAGGACGAGGCTCAGCCTAGTACGCCGAAGCGCCGCGGGTGAGGCCCGGGCGTCACGCGGGATCGTTACCGTTCTGTAATGAGATCTTTCGACGGAGGACACACAGCTCGTCATCTCCGGGAAACACGACCCTCTTAGGGTCGCCAGGACGACAGTCATCCGGTCGACAGGAGCAGTATGAAGGACACCACATCCCCACCGGGCGAGATCGTCGTCGTCGGAGCGGGGATGGCGGCGCATCGATTCGTCGAGCGGCTGCTCCGCGACCCGGGCACGGCCGCGCGGGTTACGGTCATCGGAGACGAGGGGTACGGTCCGTACGACAGGTCCGAGGTGGCGGGGCTCCTCTCCGGCGACGATCCCGCAGAGCTCCAACTGGACCGCTCCGTCTTCCGTGACGACCGCGTCCGGCTGGTGCGTGATGACCGCGTGCTGCGCATCGATCGCACGGCCCGCACCGTGCGAACGCGCTCCCGGCGCACATACTCCTACGACACGCTGGTGCTCGCCACCGGTTCGTTCGCTTCGCAGGTTGCCGTATCGGGAGCTCGGCTTCCCGGGTGCTTCGTGCTGCACTCGATCGAGGACGCGGAAGCGATCCGGACCTTCGTCGAGGCGCGATCCGGCGTCCTGGGGCGCCCGCTGCGCGGCGTCGTGATCGGGGGAGGTCGACGCGGGCTCGAAGCGGCGGTCGCTCTGGACGCGGCGGGGGTCGCAACCACGATCGTGCAGCATGCGGATCGCTTGCTGCCCGACCGGTTGGATGAGGTGGGTGCCGGCGTGCTGCAGTCCGCTCTCGCAGATCGAGGCATCGCGGTGCGCACGCGTACGAGGACGACGCGGCTCGACGCGGACGACTCGGGTGCGGTCACTGCTCTCGAGTTCCAGGACGGGACCTTCCAACGGGCGGATGTCGTGCTGTTCACGGTCGGCGTGCGTCCGCGTGACGAACTCGCCCGCAACGCGGGGCTCGGTGTGCACGCGCAGGGCGGGGTCATCATCGACGATCGGTGCGTCACTTCGGATCCACACATCCTCGCGATCGGCGAAGCGGCCCGCTTCGACGACCGTGCTGTCGATTCCGCCGCGGGCGCGCACTCCATGGCGGAGGTCGCAGCGGAGCGGGCGTGCGGGGGAGCGTCGCGGTTCACGGGGCACGAAGCCTATCTCCACCGCACCATCGCCGGGGTCGACATCGTGAGCTTCGGCGAGCCGTGGGCGGCTTCTCCGGGGGCGGTCGACGTCGTCACGCTCTCCCGTCGCGGCGGTGTCTACCGCAAGCTGGTCCTGAGCGACGATGCGCAGACTCTCCTCGGGGGCATCCTCGTGGGCGATACGAGCGGACATGTCGCCTTTCGGCGGGCCGTCGGCGAACGGCTACGGGGCGAGGTCGCCGAGGAGCTGGGGCGTACGGCTCCGGACGAGGGTGGGACGATCCCGGCCTGCGTCCACATCGGGATGTCGTCGCGCGAACTCCGGGAAGTGATCCGCACAGAAGGATTGACCACATTCACCGAGTTCGGGGGGCGTCTTGGAAGGGAGCCCGACTGTGCGCGTTGCAGTCTGGCTGTGGCTCGTGCGCTCTTGGAGCTGGCTGACGAGCGGTTGCCGCAGAAAGGGGAAGACGCCTCCAGCGAGCGGGCACGTCGTGTGGTCGGCTCGGCGTCTGACGGCAGTCGCGTGAGCCTCTCCGAAGCGGGGGGAGGGGAGTTCGGCCCGCAGCAGCTCGTCGACATCGGCTGCATCGCGCTGGACCTCGGCCTGTCGCTGCAGGTCGTCGACTCGCGGATCGAGCTGCGGGGAGTCCGTCGGGGGCAGCGTTCGGCGTTGCGGGAACGGCTGGCCGCGGTCGGGATCCTGTGCGAAGAGTCCCCGCTGCGCACGGGCTCGGGCGATGCCCAGGAGCAGTCGCTCCCCAGCGGCGAGTCTGTGTCACCGCATCCGAGGCCGTCAAGCGATGCTGCACGGAACGCTGTCAGAGCGATGGACGCAGGCTGGGCCGATCGAGGTCACTCGATGGGTCGGCACCGCGCCTCGCCGCTGCGCGCGGAGAACCCCGCATGACGACCGGGCGTTCGGGGGCACGCCCGGTGCTCGCAGGATGCAGGATCATCGTGTCGGACGAGGCGCGATCCGCCGGAGGTCCCTCCGCCGGGAGGGGCGGGTCGAACGACGACGGCTGGCGTCGCGTCCTGGAACGAGCGGGGGCGGAGCTGCTGCGTGTCGTCACGCCTCGAGTGACGACACCGGCTCCGGTCGCCCTGTGTCGCGCCGTCCACCGCGCAGGTGCCGGCGGCGCTGACGCTGTGCTGTTCACGGCGTCGACGGCGGCGTGGGTCGACGCGGCGGAGAGTTCCGGCGCCCTCGACGCCAACCGGCGGCGGACGGAGGCGGAAAGGCTGCTCC
>NZ_QOAY01000192.1:80561-87457 GCF_003314775.1 Microbacterium sp. H6
CGCCGTCGAGGAACGGGAGGCCACCCGACTGCGGGCGATCGGGCTGCGTGCTCGACACGTCGAGCCGTCGACGCAGGCCGGGCTGGCGGAGAGCGTCCTCGCGCACTATCGGAGCGGGGCAGGATCCGCTCTCACGGTGGCTGGACGCCTCGAGGTTCGCAGCGGAGGCGTCATTCTCGACGACGGCTTCGTCCCCCTGTCGGGTGGAGCGGTGGCACTGATCGAAGCGCTGTTCCTCGCTCGCGGCCGCGTGCTCTCGCGCGCGGAGCTCGGTCAGGTGCTTCCCGGCGGCCATCGCAGCGATCGAGCGGTCGAAGTCGCCGTCGGGCGATTGCGCGACTCCCTGGGGCGTGGCGATCTCATCCAGACGGTCGTCAAGCGGGGCTATCGCCTGGCGGTGGCCGAGCCCCGATGAGGGCGCTCGTCAGGAGAGCGTGTGCAGGCTACTCGGTGGGCGCCGGTTCCTCGCTGGGAACGGGCTCCTCGGTGGGAGCCGGTGTCTCGCTGGGGGCCGGTGTCCCGGTCGGAGCGACCGTGGGTGTGGGCGTGGGTTCGGGGGCAGTGACCTGCGCGTGCACGACCTGGCTCGCGATCGCCGCCGACACGATCACGACGCCGACGATGATCCCGATCGCGTTGTCTCGGGTGCGGCGCCGGATCAGTCCTTCATGCACGGCGTTGCGGGCCGCATGGATGCGGGCGCGTTCCGCTTGCGTGCGCTGCTGTGCATTCTTGGACCCGCGTGCTGCCATCTGCCCTGTTTCCCCTCACTGTGTCGCTGTGCGACCTCGCCTCAGAGCCTAGCGTCGTCGGCCCGTCGCACCGATGCGCTGCGTTCGGCCGTTCGGCACGGTTCAACGGCGAACGCTCGTCATTCCGTGATGGACCGACTACTTTTAGGCTATTGATCGCCTCAGTCCGAAAAGGAGCACGCTCATGCGGTGGACCCGAAACCTGGTCGCGGCTCTCGTCGTCAGCGCGACTGCCGTGCTCGGCGTCGTGCCGCCGGTGAGCGCGGCGGAGATCCCACCGCCGAACGCGGATGTCGCACGGATCCTCGCGGATACGAACGCCGCGCGGGCCGCCAACGGACTGGCGCCGCTGGTGCTGGACGGGGATGTGACGGCGGTCGCGCAGAACTGGTCGGCGACCCAGTCCCGCGAAGGCCGGATGTACCACAACCCGCAGTACTCGAGCCAGATTCCCGGGGGTTGGAGCAGGGCAGCCGAGAACGTCGCATCCGGCTATTCGTCGGCGACCGTCGTCGCCGCATGGATGAACTCGCCCGGGCACCGCGCGAACATCCTCGGCGACTACACGACGATCGGCATCGGTCTCGTCAACGGCTACGCCACGCAGGTGTTCGCCAAGTATCCGGTATCGACGCCCACTCCGACGGTCTCGCGGCAGGACGCCTCCGTGCGCAGCCACGTCGCTCAGCGGGGATGGATCGCCGGAGGGGGCACCACGGGGCAGGGGCTGGGTCTTGAAGCCGTCGCGGTGCGGCAGCAGACCGGCAAGGTCATCTGCCTTCAGGCCCATGTGCAGAACATCGGGTGGATGACACCCGTCTGCACGCAGGGTGCCGGTACCGAGGTGACGGCGGGGACGACCGGTCGAGGGCTTCGAATGGAGGCTCTCCGGGTGTGGAGTCCGGGCAACACGGTGTCCGGACGAGGACACGTGTCGAGCATCGGGTGGCAACCGCGCGTGGTCTCCTCGGCGCCGGGCACCCAGATCTCCCTCGGCACGACCGGGCAGGCGAGGCAGCTCGAGTTCGTCGACCTCTTCCAGTGACGGCGACTTCCTGAGACGGCGATGTCGCTCGCCCCGAGTAGCCTTGGCGGGTGACCCCTTCCGCGCCGCTGCTCTCCGGGCAGACGCCCCTCGCCGTGCGCATGCGCCCGACTTCCCTCGCCGAGGTCGCCGGGCAGCGTCACCTGCTCCGGGCCGGTTCGCCGATCGTCGCCCTCGCTGATCCGAAGGCGGCAGCGCCGGGAGCCGTATCGATCATCCTGTGGGGGCCGCCGGGCACCGGCAAGACCACGCTGGCACAGGCCATCGCGCGTTCGTCGGGGCGACGCTTCGTCGAGTTGTCCGCCATCACCGCCGGCGTCAAGGACGTGCGCGAAGTCATGCAGGAGGCGGTGAACCAACGCGATCTCTACGGTCAGACCACCATCCTCTTCCTCGACGAGATCCACCGCTTCACGAAGGCGCAGCAGGACGCTCTGCTCCCCGGGGTCGAGAACGGGTGGGTGATCCTCATCGCCGCGACCACGGAGAATCCGTCCTTCTCCGTGATCTCACCATTGCTCTCGCGCTCTCTGCTGCTGACCCTGCAGCCACTGACCGACGAGGACATCGGCGTGCTCGTCGACCGTGCGGTGACCGATGCCAGGGGACTCAACGGAGCCGTCACGCTCAGCGACGAAGCTCGATCCGCCCTCCTGAGACTCGCATCGGGGGATGCTCGGCGCGCCCTCACGGGGTTGGAGGCCGGTGCGGCCGTGGCCCTGTCGCACGCCACGACAGGAGAGCCCGGTGACGGCGCTGGTGGCGAGGAGCACGAGAGTGCGGGGCCGCCCGAGGTCTCTGCCGATGACATCGCCCAGGCGGTCGACAAGGCGCTGCTGCGGTACGACCGTCAGGGTGATGAGCACTACGACGTCATCAGTGCGTTCATCAAGTCGATCAGGGGATCCGACCCCGATGCGGCGCTGCACTACTTGGCCCGCATGATCGAGGCGGGGGAGGATCCGCGGTTCATCGCCAGGCGCCTCGTCATCTCCGCGTCGGAGGACGTGGGCCTCGCCGACCCGCAGGCAATGGTCATCGCCGTCGCCGCTGCCGATGCCGTGGCGTTCATCGGTATGCCGGAGGGGCGCATCCCGCTCGCGGAGGCGACCGTGTACCTGGCGACCACCGCCAAGTCGAACGCCGCCTATGTGGGCATCGACGCCGCGATCGCCGACATCCGTGCGGGAGGTTTCGGCAGGGTGCCGCTTCATCTGCGCGACGCTCACTATCCGGGCGCGAAGCGACTCGGGCACGGCCGCGGGTACGTCTACTCCCATGACAGCGAGTTCGGGATCGTGCCCCAGCAGTACCTGCCGGATGAGCTGGACGGCCGACGCTATTACCAGCCGAAGAACCTCGGTGCGGAGCGTGACATCGGCTCCCGGCTCGAGCGCATCCGTCGCATCCTCGGCGATCGCTGACCCGCAGATCCGGTCGAGAGACACGATCTGTTAGACTTGAGCGGCTCGAAACCGAGTTTTCGGGCATCTCCTCGTTCACACCACACCTTGCTGGCGCCCCGGCGTGCGCTCCAAGGCAGAACGCGGACGATACGTCCGCGAGTCGCGAAAGCCGCGACCGCGTCATCGGAAGGAACGCTTCGTGACCACGAAGTCCCAGGACCGCCGCAAGGTGCGTCTCAGCCGCGCCCTCGGCGTCGCACTCACCCCGAAGGCCGCCCGCTACCTCGAGAAGCGCCCGTACGCTCCGGGTGAGCACGGCCGCACCAAGCGCAAGGCAGACAGCGACTACGCCGTCCGTCTGCGTGAGAAGCAGCGCCTGCGTGAGCAGTACGGCATCCGCGAGAAGCAGATGCGCAACACGTTCAACGAGGCTCGTCGTCAGGACGGCCTGACCGGTGAGAACCTGGTCGAGCTTCTCGAGATGCGTCTCGACGCCCTCGTCGTGCGTTCGGGCTTCGCCCGCACCACCGCACAGGCTCGCCAGCTCGTCGTGCACCGTCACATCCTGGTCGACGGCCAGCTCGTCGACCGCCCGTCGTTCCGCGTGAAGCCGGGTCAGCTCATCCACGTCAAGCCCAAGAGCGAGGGCACCGAGCCCTTCCAGGTGGCAGCAGCCGGCGGTCACGCCGAGGTCCTGCCCCCCGTTCCCGGCTACCTCGAGGTCGAGCTCGACAAGCTCCAGGCGCGTCTGGTCCGTCGCCCGAAGCGCGCTGAGGTCCCCGTGACCTGCGAAGTGCAGCTCGTCGTCGAGTACTACGCGGCTCGCTGATACACCGCATACACGAGAGGCGTCGGGGAAACCCGACGCCTCTCGTCGTTTTTGCATACGATGGGATCACCGCGCCTTCGCGGCTCAGAGGCAAGGATGGCGTCATGAAGAAGTTGCAGTGGTTCCTGATCGGAGTGATCGGCGGCTTCGTCGCGGCCCATTTCATGAACAAGGACCCGCGGGGTCGTGACATCCTCGCCGAGGTCGATGCCGGCATCAACGGCTTCACCTCCCTGATCGGCGACGCCTACCGCGCCGAAGACGCTCGGCTTGCAGAGCCCGAACAGAACTGACACCTCCTGCGCGCCTCGCGCAGCATCGCTCAACGCGACCATCTCTCCACGCGACCTAGGACACCTGGCACCCCTATGAAAACTGCGGAAATCGCGCAGCGTTACCTCGACTTCTTCGAGAAGAACGACCACCTCATCGTCCCCTCCGCCTCTCTGGTCAGCGACGATCCTTCCCTGCTGTTCACTGTCGCCGGAATGGTGCCGATGATCCCGTACCTCACCGGGGTCGTGCCCGCTCCGCACCCGCGCATCGCGGACGTGCAGAAGTGCATCCGCACCAACGACATCGAAGAGGTGGGCCGCACCGCCCGTCACGGCACGTTCTTCCAGATGCTGGGCAACTGGTCCTTCGGCGACTACTTCAAGGAAGGCGCGATCCGTTACGCCTGGGAGCTGCTGACCAGTGCGGAGTCCGACGGCGGTCTCGGCTTCGACGAGAAGGACCTCTGGGTCACGGTCTACGAGACCGATGACGAGGCCGAAGCGATCTGGCGCGACATCATCGGGCTCAAGCCCGAGCGCATCCAGCGTCTCGGCCGCGCGGACAACTACTGGAACACCGGTCAGCCGGGCCCGGGTGGCCCCGACTCGGAGATCTTCTTCGATCGTGGCCCCGCTTACGGCAAGGACGGCGGCCCCGCCGTCGACGACTCGCGGTTCCTGGAGATCTGGAACCTCGTGTTCATGCAGGACTTCATCGAGAACATCCGAGGCAAGACCGAGTTCGACATCGTCGGTGAGCTCCCGATGAAGAACATCGACACCGGGATGGGCCTCGAGCGCGTCGCCTTCCTCAAGCAGGGCGTCGACAACATGTACGAGTCCGACCAGGTGCGGCCCGTGCTCGATCGTGCCGTCGAACTCTCCGGACGGCCCTATGGCGTGCAGCATGAGGACGACGTGCGGTTCCGCGTCGTCGCCGACCACGTCCGGTCCTCGCTCATGCTCCTCTCCGACGGAGTCCGCCCCTCCAACGAGGGGCGCGGATACATCCTCCGCCGTCTGATGCGCCGCACGGTCCGTTCGATGCGGCTGCTCGGCGTCGACGAGCCGGTCTTCCCCGAGCTCTTCGCCGCGTCGCGCGACGTGATGAAGACCACCTACCCCGAGCTCGAGAAGGACTGGCCGGTGCTCTCGGCGTCGGCGTTCGCCGAGGAGGAGACGTTCCGTCGCACCCTCGTCGCCGGCTCCACGATCCTCGACCTCGCGCTCGACGAGACCAGGAAGGGCGGCGGGAAGACGCTGAGCGGGCCGGAGGCGTTCCTTCTGCACGACACCTACGGTTTCCCCATCGACCTCACGCTCGAGGTCGCCGAGGAGGCGGGGCTGGACGTCGACCGTGCCGCCTTCGACAATCTCATGCAGGAGCAGCGTCAGCGCGCCAAGGACGACGCCCGCAACCGCAAGCGGCAGCTCGCCGATGTGTCGGTCTACCGTGAACTGCGCGCCCTGGGCGAGACCGGATTCGACGGGTACACGGCGCTCGAGGTCGAGTCGCGTGTGCTCGGACTCCTCGTCGACGGCGTTCCGGTGCGCAGCGCCGCCGAGGGTCAGATCGCCGAGGTCGTGCTGGCCGAGACGACGCTGTATGCAGAGTCCGGCGGCCAGGTCGCTGACAAGGGCACGATCGTTGGCCCGGGCTACGTCCTCGAAGTGCTGGATGTGCAGAAGCCGGTTCCCGGTCTGATCAGCCACACCGTCGAGGTCACGCGCGGAAGCGTCGCCGTCGACGACATCGCGACCACGGTCGTCGATGCCGCGAACCGCCGTGCCGCCCGCCAGGCGCACTCGGCGACGCACCTCGTGCACGCCGCGCTCCGCGACACGCTCGGTCCGACGGCGACGCAGGCAGGGTCGTTGAACCGCGCCGGCTACATGCGCTTCGACTTCGCGTGGTCGCAGGCGCTCTCGGCAGACACCCGAAGCGAGATCGAGGAGATCACGAACCGCGCGGTGCAGGACTCGCTCGAAGTGACCACGCGCATCGTCTCGCTCGACGAGGCCAAGGAAGCCGGGGCCATGGCCCTGTTCGGCGAGAAGTACGGCGACGTGGTGCGCATGGTCGACATCGGCGGCCCGTGGTCCCGCGAGCTGTGCGCGGGTACGCACGTGAGCACGAGTGCCGAGATCGGACTGGTGAGCCTGGTCGGCGAGTCGTCGGTCGGGGCATCGAACCGCCGTATCGAGGCGCTCGTCGGCGCCGATGCCTTCCGCGAGCTCGCCGCTGAGCGTGCCATCGTGTCGCAGCTCACCAGTTCGTTGAAGACTCCTCGCGAGCAGCTGCCCGAGCGTATCGCCGATCTGACCGCGAGCCTCAAGGCGGCGGAGAAGCGCATCGCGCAGTTCGAGGCGAAGGAGCGGGCGGGTCAGGTCCCGTCGATCGTCGAGGCTGCGACGCGCGTCGGAGAGTTCCGTCTGGCTGCGCAGAACCTCGGTGACGTGGCTTCTGCGGATGACGTGCGCGATCTCGTCAACGGTGTTCGTGATCGGCTCGGTTCTGAGGCGGCTGTCGTGGCACTGGGCGCCGTGGTCAACGGACGCCCGGTCGTGGTCGTCGCCACCAACGAGGCG
>NZ_QOAY01000269.1:0-7672 GCF_003314775.1 Microbacterium sp. H6
GCCGCTGCGGCTGCTGCCGGGTTGAGCGCGGCGTCGCGCGCCGCGCGCGCACCGGACGCCAGACGGAGGATGTCGGCGCGCACGGATTCGGCACGCGGAGTAGCCAGATACTCCAGCTCGACGTTCGCGTCATTGCCGGCACCGACGACCTCGAGCTTCGCGAGGCCGATGATGCGCGCGGGGAACGGACGCGTCAGGTTGACGCCCTGCACGCGGTCGAGCGGCGCGCGTCGGTGCGAACGGAAGATGATGCCCTTGCGGACCTCGACGTGGTCACCGGTGATGCGGAACTGCTGGAAGCGCCAGATGAACCAGAAGATCAGGATCAGCACGATCACGAGGCCCAGCACGCTCAGCAACGCGACCAGGATCAGGTTGTTCGAGAGAACCCAGTCGACGGGATCGGCGCCGGCGTAGTCGCCGTAATGCGCCTCTTCCGGCGCGAAGAGCGCGACGGCCCAGGAGATCAGGCGGTCGCGCATGTTCGCGATGACGATGCCGCCGATGATGATGAGCGCCAGGCCGCCCTTGAAGAGCGGCGTGAGCGGGTGCATCCGGTGCCACTCGCCGTTCGCGAGGGTCGTCGGGGCCTCCCCCGCCGATGCCTGCGGGCTGTGCGTCGCGAGCGGAGGCTGCTGCTCGCTCACAGGCCGGTCCGTCGGGTCTCGGCCACATGGATGAGCGTGTCGCGCAGTGCCTCGGCCGCTTCCTGCGTGAGACCGGGGATCTGCACACCGGTCGTCGCCGCAGCCGTGACCATCTTGAGCTGGGCGATCCCGAAGGCACGGTCGAGCGGCCCCTGCGTGATGTCGACAAGCTGCATGCGGCCGTAGGGCACGGCGATCATGCGCTGCCAGAGGATCCCCTTGCGGAAGACGATGTCGTCGGCGCGCAGCATGTAGCCGATCGCCCTCGCCTGACGCGGGAGGATGATCAGGGTGACCACCGTGATCAGCAGGATCACACCGGCCGGGATCCACACCCAGTCCTGTTCCAGCACGATGTTCAGCACGATCGCGGCGGCGGCGACGATCACGAGGAAGATCACGTTCTGGACGATCTGCGAGACGACGTAGCGCGGCGAGATCTGGTGCCAGGTGCCGTCGAGTTCCAGGCGGGCCTCGTTGCGCGCCGTGCGCAGCTGCGTGTAGGTGCCACGGTCGAGGGCGTCGAGGTCAGTGCCCTCCGCCGGGTTCAGGGGCGCGGTCTCTGGGTTCTGAGTCATCAGGATCCTTCGGCAGGGTGCAGAACTGTTCGGCGACGAGAGCAGCGATCACGAGGACGATCGCACTTCCGATCAGGGCCAGCATGGCCACAGTCGACCCTACCGGCGGAACGACGGGGCGCGACAGGAGGAAGACCAGCAGCCCCGCTCCGAACCCCGCCATGATCGCGCCGAGAAGGCTGGATGCACGGGCGAGCGTCGCCGCTCTCAGCGCACGGAACGGGTCGATGCGGATGCCCGAACGCACACTGCGTCGCACCGGCCAGGCGACGCCGAGAGATGCCGCGGCGATCAGCAGCAGGAGTACCGGCAGCAGGAGCGACGGCGTGAAAGTCGCGCGCCCCGAGGCCGTCAGCAGATGGTCGAGCAGGAAGCCGACGCCGCCGCCCAGCAGTGCGAGGAGGACGAGCACGCCGGCGGAGGTGCGTCTCATCCCTCGCCTCCGGCACGAAGGGCGGCCGCGAGGTCGGCGACCCTCCCCCGACCGAGCAGCACCGCGTCCTGATCGACGTCGAGCCAGGGGTCGAGCACGAAGAGGCGTTCGGCGGCACGCGGGTGCGGCAGCTGCAGATGCGGTTCCTCGGAGATGACGTCGCCGTACGCGATGAGGTCGAGGTCGAGGGTGCGGTCGCCCCAGCGCTCACGGCGCTCCCGACCGTTCTCGTCCTCGATGGCGTGCAGCATTCCGAGCAGGATCTCGGGGGCCAGACGCGTGGTGACCAGTGCCACCGCGTTGACGTAGCCGGGGGCGTCGGGATCGGGACCGTCGGGCCGGAGGGCGACCGTCTCGAACAGCTTCGACAACCGCACCTCGCTGACCAGCGGCAGTCGTGCGATCCGCTCGGCGGCAGCGGTGATCGTGTCATGGCGATCGCCGAGGTTCGCGCCGAGGGCGACGACGGCCGTCACCTCCGGCCGCCCGGGGCGAGGCGCCGGCATTGCGGGTGGGTTCGCGAGGTTGCGGCTCATGCGGTTGTGTCCTCCGGCGCATCAGGGGTTCGGTGGCGATGCAGGGTGACCGCCACATCGGCGAAGTCGAGGGGAATCGGGGCGTGGGGCTTGTGCACCGTCACGGTGATGTCCTGCACCCGTGGGTCGTCGAGACCGACCGCGGCGATGCGTTCGGCGAGCGTCTCGATCAGGTTCACGGGCTCCCCCGACACGACCGCGGCGACCTTCTCGGCCAGCTCGCCGTAGTGCACCGTGTCCACGACATCGTCGGAGGCAGCGGCACGCGCGAGGGAGAGCCGCAGTCGCAGGTCGATCGTGAACTCCTGGCCGTCCTGACGCTCGTGCTCGAAGACGCCGTGACGACCGAACACCGTCAGACCGGTGAGGACGATCTCGTCGAGGGGCTCCATACGTCTAGCGTACGGGGATCGCCCCGAGACGCCCTCAGCCTTCCCAGGCGTGCGCGATCGCCAGGGCGTCGCGCGTGGATGCCACGTCGTGCACACGCACGGCCCACACTCCGGCTCTGACCGCGAGCGCACTGGTGACGGCGGTGGCGAGGTCGCGACGGGATTCGGAGACCTCCTCGTCGGGACCTGTCTCCTGACGGAGTACCTCTGCGAGGAACCGTTTGCGCGACGTGCCGATCAGCACCCGAGGGCCCAGTGCGACGATCTCGTCGAGCCCGCGCAGCATGTCCCAGTTCTGCGCTCCCGACTTCGCGAACCCGATGCCGGGATCGATGATGAGGCGAGACGGCGCGATCCCCGATGAGGCCGCCTCACCGATGCGCTCCTGCAGTTCGCCGGCGACCTCGCGCGCGACGCGGTGGTACTCGGCATTGGCATACATGTCCGAAGAGAACCCGCGCCAGTGCCCGATCGCGAAGTCGGCGCCGGATTCCGCGACGGCAGCGCGCATCTCCGGATCGGCGAGCCCCCCGGAGACGTCGTTGACGATCCTGGCCCCCGCCCGCACGGCGGCGGCTGCTGTGGCGGCGCTGAGCGTATCGACGCTGACCGGCACGCCAGCGGCAGCGAGCTGTTCGATCACCGGGATCACTCGCTGCTGCTCGACGTCGGTGCCGACCCGGTCGGCGCCGGGCCTGGTCGATTCACCACCCACATCGAGCACAGCTGCTCCCTCGGCGCGGAGCCGCAGCCCGTGGGCCACCGCGCGATCTACGTCGAGGTAGCGGCCCCCGTCGCTGAACGAGTCCGGAGTGACGTTGACGATGCCCCAGATGCCCGTCATCCGTGCGCTGCTCCGAAGCCGGCCGAGCCGATCAGAGTGATGAGCTCGGCCCTGGAGACGGGATCGTTGTACTCACCGCGCGCCGCGATGGTGAGTGTCGAGGCCTCGGTCTGGCGTCCGCCGCGCATGGTGACGCAGCCGTGCGCCGCGTCGAGCACGACCAGCACACCGCGGGTGTCGAGGTGCTCCGCGATCGTGTCGGCGATCTGCTCGCCAAGCCGTTCCTGCACCTGCGGACGCGCGGCGAGGATCTCGACGACCCGCACGAGCGCTCCCAACCCGACGACCTGTTCGCCGGGGAGATAGGCGATGTGCGCGTGCCCGGCGAAGGGCAGCAGGTGGTGCTCGCAGACGGAGCGGAAGCGGATGTCGCGCAGCAGCACGGCACCGGAGGGCAGCGTGTCGGGCGCGGGGCCTCGGGAGACACTGATGGTGCGCGCGAGCGGTTCAGCCGGGTCTTCGCCCACTCCGGAGAAGAACTCCGTGTACAGCTCGGCCATGCGCGTCGGGGTCTGCTTCAATCCCGGTCGGTCCGGGTCTTCGCCGATCGCCGCGAGAAGCTCTCGCGTGAGCCGCTCGACGCGCTCTCTGTCGACCGTCACGTCACGCCGTCGCAGGCCGCGGGTTCCCTGCTCCCGCCGAGCCCTGCTGCGTGCGCGGTGCGCCGGCCGGAGCCTCGACGGATGCCGCCAGCGAGACGTCCTTCTTCGGCACCTCGATCGGAGGACGCTCCGAGACCGGACGCCCTTCGCTCGAGAGCCACAGCGGGCGCTCCGGCAGCTTCTTGATCTCGGTGAAGATCTCCGCGATCTGGTTGTGGTCGAGGGTCTCCTCCTCGAGCAGGGCCAGGGCGAGCTTGTCGAGGATGTCGCGGTTCTCGCTGATGACCTCGTAGGCCTCGTTGTGCGCCTGCTCGATGAGCGCGCGTACCTCGGCGTCGACGCGCTCGGCGACCTTCTCGGAGTATTCGCGGCCACGGCCCATGTCGCGTGCGACGAACATGTCGCCGCCCTCGGTGCCGAGCTTGACCGGACCGACCTGCGTCGTCATGCCGTACTCGATGACCATCTTGCGAGCGATCGAGGTCGCCTTCTCGATGTCGTTCGAGGCACCGGTGGTGGGGTCGTAGAAGACGATCTCCTCCGCGACGCGGCCGCCCATGGCGTAGGTGAGCTGGTCCTGCAGTTCGTTGCGGGTGACCGAGTACTTGTCGTCGAGCGGCAGCACCATCGTGTAGCCGAGCGCCTTGCCACGAGGCAGGATCGTGATCTTGGTCACCGGGTCGGTGTAGTTCATCGCCGCCGCCGCGAGCGCGTGTCCGCCCTCGTGGTACGCCGTGATGAGCTTCTCCTTGTCCTTCATCACGCGGGTGCGGCGCTGCGGACCGGCGATCACACGGTCGATGGCCTCGTCGAGGGCGCGGTTGTCGATGAGCTGGGCGTTCGAGCGGGCTGTGAGCAACGCGGCCTCGTTCAGCACGTTCGCCAGGTCGGCACCGGTGAAGCCGGGGGTCTTGCGGGCGACGACCTCGAGATCGACGTTCTTCGACAGCGGCTTGCCCTTGCTGTGCACCTCGAGGATCTTCTGGCGACCCTTGAGGTCGGGGGCGTCGACGCCGATCTGACGGTCGAAGCGGCCGGGGCGCAGCAGTGCGGGGTCGAGGATGTCCGGACGGTTGGTGGCCGCGATCACGATGACGTTCGCGTTCGGGTCGAAGCCGTCCATCTCGACGAGCATCTGGTTCAGCGTCTGCTCGCGCTCGTCGTTTCCGCCGCCCATGCCGGCGCCGCGGTGACGACCGACGGCGTCGATCTCGTCGATGAAGATGATGGCCGGAGCGTTCTCCTTGGCCTGGCTGAAGAGGTCGCGCACGCGAGAGGCACCGACGCCGACGAACATCTCGACGAAGTCGGAACCGGAGATCGAGTAGAACGGGGCGCCGGCCTCACCGGCGACGGCGCGGGCGAGGAGGGTCTTTCCGGTTCCGGGAGGGCCGTACAGCAGCACGCCCTTCGGGATGCGGGCGCCGATCGCCTGGAACTTCGCGGGGTCCTGCAGGAACTCCTTGATCTCGTGGAGCTCCTCGATGGCCTCGTCGGCACCGGCCACATCGGCGAAGGTGACGGTCGGGGTCTCCTTGCTGACGAGCTTGGCCTTGGACTTGCCGAACTGCATGACCTTGCCACCGCCGCCCTGCATGGAGGACAGGAGCCACCAGAACAGCAGACCGAGCAGCACCAGGGGAAGAAGAAGGGAGAGGAAGCCGTCGAACCAGGTCGCACGCGGGACGGCGTCGTTGAAGCCGTCCTTCGGCGCTGCATCGTTGACGGCCTTGACGACCTCGTCGGCGCGCGCATCGACGTAGTAGAACTGGACGTTCTCGGAGCCCTGGAACGGCTTGGAGAGCGTCATGTCGACGCGCTGATCGCCATCGGTGTTCACGACCTCGGTGACCGTAGTGCCGGAGAGGAGCTTCAGCCCCTCCTGCGTCGTGATCTGCTTGGGCGCACCCAGATTCGAGATCAGCAGGAAACCGCCGAACAGGAGCACGCCGATCAGCGCGACGTAGATCAGCGGATTCCGGGTGAGCTTCTTCACATCCATGATCGGATCAGCGTATCGCGCGCGCCCTAGGGGGTCGCTGTGCGTTCACCCACGGCGTAGCGTTCGACGGCGAGGTCGGAGTCGCCGCGTCACCGCGGCCGGGTCTGCGACCTCAGGAATAGACGTGCGGGGCGAGCACGGCGACGTCGCGCAGGTTGCGGTAGCGCTCTGCGTAGTCGAGGCCGTAACCGACGACGAACTCCACCGGGATGTCGAAGCCGACGTACTTGCAGTCGATCTCGACCTTCGCCGCCTCGGGCTTGCGCAGGAGCGCCAGCACCTCGATCGACTCGGCGCCGCGCGATCCGAAGTTCTCCAGCAGCCAGCTCAGCGTGAGGCCGGAATCGATGATGTCCTCGACGATGAGCACGTGCTTGCCGTTGAGGTCCGTGTCGAGGTCTTTCCGGATCTGCACCACGCCGCTCGACTTCGTGCTGGCACCGTAGCTCGACACCGCCATCCAGTCCATCGGAGCGTGGAACGGCAGCGCCCGCGCGAAGTCGGCCATCACCATGACCGCGCCCTTCAGCACGCCGACGAGGAGAAGGTCCTTGCCCGCGTAGTCCTCGGCGACCTGCGCTGCGAGCTCGTCGAGCTTGGCGTGGATCTCCTCCTCGGTGACGAGGATCTGTGCAAGTTCGTCCTGGATCTCCGCGGCGCGCATGGATCGATTTTAGGCGACGCGATCGGATGCTCGGTCCCAGGTCTGTTCATCGGGACGGCATCTGCCCCTCGCCGGGCATCCGCACTACTGTGAGCGGTGATGCGGGCGGACGCCCCGACGGAAGGATTCACCATGGCTCTTGACGACATCCTCAACCAGGTGCCGATCGACGACATCGCCGAGAAGCTGGGCGTCTCGCGGGACGAAGCCAAGGTCGCGGTCGAGCAGGGCGGCGCGGTGCTGCTCGGCGGCCTCGCCAAGAACGCCGAGACGGATGAGGGCTCCGCGGCGATCCGGAACGCGCTGAAGAAGCATGAGGGCGCTTCCGGCGCGTCGAAAGTCGACGACATCGATCAGGCCGACGGCGGCAAGATCGTCTCCCACATCCTCGGTTCGAAGGAGAAAGAGGTGACGAAGGAGCTCACGGAGTCGAAGGCGACCCCCGGCATCGACTTCGGCAAGCTCCTTCCGATCCTCGCCCCGATCGTGATGGGCCTGATCGCGAACGCGACCAAGGACAAGTCGGCGAAGGCCGACGCGGGCGCGGAGGGCTCCGGCGGTATCGGCGATGTGATCGGCGGATTGCTGGGCGGCGGCAACAGCGGCGGCTCGTCCGGCGGCATCGGCGATGTCATCGGCGGACTCCTCGGCGGCGGCAACAGCAGCGGTTCCGGCGGCGGCGTCGACCTCGGCGGAATTCTCGGCGGCCTGTTCGGCGGCAAGAAGTAAGACCACATGCACGCATCCGGTCGCGCAGCGGTGGTCCCCGCTCAGCGACCGGATGCGGCGAAGACGATGCGCCCCCCGTGGCGCACGGCCGAGCACTCCGGCAGGTCGATCGGCCCCTGACCATTCCAGTCGGTGACCAGCCGCGCGACCTCGATCGTCTGCGACCTGGTCAGGCTCACCCCGAACTCGCTGTCGACGACGAGCCGGATGATCCGGTTGCGCAGTGCGGCGGGATTCGCGGCGAG
>NZ_QOAY01000269.1:7694-8105 GCF_003314775.1 Microbacterium sp. H6
GCCACGCTGACGGAGATCCCGGCTTCCGCATGCTCGACGATGTCCTCGATCGTCTCGTGGATCATCTCGTCGAACGCCTCGGCGTCCTCCCGGAGCTGCTCCGCCGTGCGGGCGAGGGCCTCGGCGATGCCGGGACCGAGCTCGTCTTCGAGAACCGGGAGCACGCGCTCGCGCACCCGGACCCTGGCGTA
Organism: Microbacterium sp. H6; assembly: GCF_003314775.1. Lineage (NCBI taxonomy): Bacteria > Bacillati > Actinomycetota > Actinomycetes > Micrococcales > Microbacteriaceae > Microbacterium > Microbacterium sp. H6. The sequence goes on from NZ_QOAY01000269.1 coordinate 7,886, forward strand.
GCGGTCGTCGCGGTTGTGCGGATCGTCCCACGGCGTGAGGTCGGAGGCGACGCAGAAAGCGCGCGTCGTCTCGCGGCGCACGCCCAGGAGCGGACGCACCCATCGCACACCGTCCTCATCCTCACGGACCGGAGCCATCCCCTGCAGGCTGGCCGCCCCGGAGCCACGAGCCAGGCCGAGCAGAACGGTCTCCGCCTGGTCGTCGAGCGTGTGCCCGAGA
>NZ_QOAY01000288.1:0-246 GCF_003314775.1 Microbacterium sp. H6
TGGTGCCGGCCGGCGCGACCCAGCCGGTTCCCTCCAGCGCCTCGACGACCGCGCCCCAGCGCACGCCGGCGCCGACGGTCGCGACCCCGCTCTCGAGGTCGAGGGACAGCTCGTCGAATGCGCTCATGCGCACCAGGACGGCACCACTCAGGTCGCTGGATGCGCCGTGGCCGCTCGGCTGGATCGCGAGGCTCGTCCCCGCTTCCCGTGCTGCGCGCAGGAGCACACGGAGGTCGTCGACGTCGG
>NZ_QOAY01000288.1:342-12161 GCF_003314775.1 Microbacterium sp. H6
ACGCCGTGTCTGCGGGAAGGACGAGGGTTCCGGTCAGTCGGTCCTGGAGCGCGACGATGGCGGGGTGCGTTGGCATGACGCCACCGTACGACATCCCTCGGACATCGTCGATGGCGTCATGCGCGACTCACTCGCCCGCCAGACCGCCGAGCATGTGGCCGAACGAGCGCCCTTCACCCAGGTACGTGGCAGGGTCGTAGGGATCGACCGTCTCGGAGGCTCCGCGACGTGCGATCGCCTCCGCGAGCTCCTTCGCCCCCTTCTCCACACGCTTGGCGAGCGGAGCGACGTCGTCGCCCCCGCCGCCCCAATCGCTTGATGCCGCGAACACTCCGGTCGAGACGGCCTCGGCGTGGAGGTACGCGAACAGCGGGCGGATCGCGTAGTCGATCGCCAGCGAGTGCCTGGCGGTGCCCGCGTTCGCCCCGATGAGCACGGGCTTCCCGGTGAGGGCGTCCGGGTCGAGCACGTCGATGAACGACTTGAACAGGCCCGAGTAGCTCGTCGAGAAGATCGGCGTCACAGCGATCAGCGCATCGGCGGAGACCACGGTGTTGATCGCCGTCTCGAGCGCCGGCGGCGCGAAGCCGGTGAGCATGTTGTTCGTGATGTCGTGCGCATAGTCGCGCAGCTCGATCACGTCGACGCTCGCCTCGATGTCGTGTGCGGCGAGGGCTTTCACGGTCTCGGCCGCGAGGCGATCGGCGAGCATCCTGGTGGACGACGGGTTCGACAATCCCGCCGAGACGACGGCGATACGACGCGTGGTCATGTCAGGCCTCCTTCCGGCCGAGTCCGAAGGCGGCACCCGCGGGCGCCGGGGTGTCCTGGTAGGGCGAGTCCCCGGTGAGGTTGTCTCCGCGGTTCGCACCGGGGCGCGCCTGACGGGTCGGCCCGTCACCGAACTCGGCCTTGACGCGCGCGGCATGGGTCGGCGCGTCCGGCACGGATGCGGGGCGGTCCTTCGCAAGCTCCTTGCGCAGCACGGGGACGACCTCGGAACCGAGGATGTCGAGCTGCTCGAGGACCGTCTTCAACGGCAGACCAGCGTGGTCGATGAGGAACAGCTGACGCTGGTAGTCGCCATAGTGCTCGCGCATGCCGGCGTAGCGGTCGATCACCTGCTGCGGAGAGCCCACCGTCAGCGGGGTCATCTCCGTGAAGTCCTCCATGCTCGGACCGTGACCGTACACGGGCGCGTTGTCGAAGTACGGGCGGAACTGGTTCACCGCGTCCTGCGACTTCGCGGCCATGAACACCTGGCCGCCGAGTCCCACGATCGCCTGCTCGCGCGTGCCGTGGCCGTAGTGCTCGAAGCGCTGACGGTACAGCTCGATGAGCCGCTGGTAGTGCTCCTTCGGCCAGAAGATGTTGTTCGCGAAGAATCCGTCTCCGTAGTAGGCGGCCTGCTCCGCGATCTCCGGGGTGCGGATGGAGCCGTGCCACACAAACGGGGCGATGCCGTCGAGCGGACGGGGCGTCGAGGTGAAGCCCTGCAACGGGGTGCGGAACTTGCCCTCCCAGTCGACGACGTCCTCGCGCCACAGCTTGTGCAGCAGGGCATAGTTCTCGATCGCGAGCGGCAGACCCTGACGGATGTCCTGCCCGAACCACGGGTACACCGGGCCGGTGTTGCCGCGGCCGAGCATGAGGTCCATGCGGCCGTCGGACACGTGCTGCAGCATCGCGTACTCCTCGGCGATGCGCACAGGGTCGTTCGTGGTGATGAGCGTCGTCGACGTGGAGACGATGAGGCGCTCGGTCTGCGCGGCTAGTGCCGCCAGGAAGGTCGTGGGGCTGGAGGACCAGAACGGCGGGTTGTGGTGCTCGCCGATCGCGAAGACGTCGAGTCCGACCTCTTCGGCGTGCACGGCGATCGCCGTCGTCGCCTTGATGCGCTCCTGCTCGCTGGGGGTGATTCCCGTGGTGGGATCGCGGGTGATGTCGCTGACCGACATGATGCCGAACTGCATCGCCTGCGCGCCTGACTGCTCGCTCATGATTGCTCCGTGTCTCCGAACCGGACGACTCGCATCCCGTTCTATTCATTTGAATGTATCTGTGTCAACGCGCTTACATCAACTTTATTCCCGGCCTGTAGCCTCGAACGATGAGCAGTGCCGGCGCCGACGTCTCAGGGCCCACCACAGGATCGGTCCCCCGCAGGCGGAGGCGTGTGCCGTTCTGGGACAACGCACGATACGTCTGCATCGTGCTCGTCGTGCTCGGTCACGCGATCCAGCGCCTGACGTACGACTCCGACATCGCCTTCGCGTTCTACCTGGCGCTGTACGCGTTCCACATGCCGGCGTTCGCCATCATCTCCGGCTACTTCTCGAAGTCCGGCTCCCCCTCCAAGACGCAGATGGCCAGGGTGATCACGGACATCCTGCTCCCCTACGTCATCTTCGAGACGCTGTGGACACTCACCAAGTGGCTCGTCGAGGGACAGGTCGATCCGAACATCACGAAGCCGAGCTGGACGCTGTGGTTCCTCCTCGCACTCGGGATCTTCCGGCTCGTGCTCCCGTACCTCGCGCTGCTTCGGTGGCCACTGCTGTGGACAGTGGTGATCTCGGTCGGCGTGGGATACCTGCCGAACGTCGACAGCACGTTCTCGCTGTCCCGCACCCTGGGGCTCCTTCCCTTCTTCACTCTGGGCTGGTGGCTGCGCGAGCACGACATCGTGGACAGGTTCCGTCTCCTCGACTTCCGTCCCTGGTGGATCCGCGGCGGCGCCGTCGCGATCTTCGCACTGGCCGGTTGGGCCGCCTGGAACTGGCTTCCGCTGTGGCAGGCGGCCGATCTGCGGCACTGGCTCTTCTACGAGGACTCCTATGCCGATCTGGGCGGGGAGCAGTGGTGGGCCGGCGGGGTGCGGATACTCCTGATGATGCTCGCCGTCGTGCTCAGCGCCGCCTTCTTCGCCCTCATCCCGCGGGGCGCCCACTGGTGGACGACATTCGGGCAGTACACGATGTACGTGTTCCTGCTGCATTCGTTCGTGCTGTACCCCTTCCGCGAGAGCGGGGTCCTGCAGAGCCTCGAGCCGACCTGGATCTGGCTCCCCCTCGTCACCGTGGCGTCGGTGCTGATCGCCCTCGCGCTGGCGACGAAGCCGGTCAGGTGGGTCTTCCGCCCCCTGGTGGAACCCCGGCCAGGGTGGCTGTTCGCCGACCCGGCGCTCGCCTCCAAGGAGGGGCGCCGGAACGACCCGACGGGCTCACGACGCCCCCGCCAGCCAGGGCGATAGCCTCGAAGGCGTGAGCCGCGCACAGACCGTCCGAGACCGCATCGTCGAACGCATCGAGGAGACGGACTTCGGCGCTCACGGGCTGCACGTCCGCGTCGCCACCGAGACCGCTGAACATCGCTGGACCGACGACGTGCGGGAGGACGTCCACTCCATCGCGAAAGGTGTCTGCGTTCTGGCTGCGGGAATGGCAGCCGACGAGGGCGCGGTGTCGCTCGACGTGCCCGTCGGCATCTACCTCCCCGACTTCGAGCTGGGAGATGGCGTCGAGGACGTCACGCTGCGGGATCTGCTCTCGATGACCAGCGGGATCGATCTGCCGTGGTCCGAGACGCTGCTGACGGACTGGCCGGACCTGGCCCGCGAGTTCCTGCGACGCCCGTCGAGCGGACGCTCGTTCCAGTACTCGAACGCGAGCACGTACACCGCCATGGCCGCGCTCGCCGCGCGCGTCGGAGATGTCGGCGAATACCTCGACGCCCGACTGTTCCGACCGCTCGGCATCGATGACGTGGAATGGGAGCGCAGCCCTCAGGGTCGCATCGCCGCGGGAGGGGGCCTGCCCCTGCGCACCGATGAGCTGGCGCGCCTCGGCCTGTTCATCAGGGAACGCGGCGCGTGGGAGGGCCGACAGCTGATCGCCCCAGAATGGACCGACGCGATGCACACGCAATGGCGGGTCGCCGGCGAGAGCGCGGACTACGATCGCTACGCCCTTGCAGGATGGGGCGGCCCCGGGCCGGCGTGGAGACTTCACGGCGCCTACGGCCAACTGCTCATCTTCCTCGACGACGCCGTGGTGACCATCACGGCCGACGATCACTTCGGCGCCGATGCCATCGCTGCGTTCGCGGTGGAGACGCTCACGAGCACACGCGAGCCGTGACAGCTCAGGCGAACAGCGCGGCTCCCACGTAGGACCCCGGCTTCGCGCCCGCCGGCACCGCCCAGACGCCCGAACCGACATGGCGGATGTACTCGTTCATGAGGTCGGTCGACAACCGCCGCTGCAACGCGATGAACTGCGCGGGGTCGCGCTGATACGAGAGGAAGAACAGCCCGGCGTCGAGCCGACCGAGCTCGTTGTTGCCGTCGACGTAGTTGTAGCCGCGGCGGAGGATGCGGATGCCGTCGTTGTGTTCCGGGTGCGCGAGGCTCATGTGACTGTCGGCGTCGATCGCCTTGCCGTGGAAGTCCGGAGCGGTGAACTCATCGCCGCCGGAGAGCGGTGCACCCTCGCCCTTGTCGCGGCCGATGATCGTGTCCTGCTCGGAGAGCCGCACCCGGTCCCAGGTCTCGATGAGCATCGCGATCTTCCGGGCCACGAGATAGGAGCCACCGGCCAGCCACGCCGGCTCGTCCTTCGCGGCGACCCAGACGTGATCCCTCAGCGCCTCGGTGTCGTCGGCGAGGATGTTCGCGGTGCCGTCCTTGAATCCGAAGAGGTTGCGCGGGGTCGCCTGCGTCGCCGTGGTGCGCGACGTCTTGCCGAAGCCGAGCTGCGACCAGCGCAGGCGCGCGCGGCCGAACGCGATGCGACTGAGGTTGCGGATGGCGTGCACCGCCACCTGGGGGTCGTCGGCACAGGCCTGGACACAGAGGTCACCGTGAGAGGTCTGAGGATCGAGGTCGTCGCCGAGGAAGGCGGGCAGACGCTCCAGCCCCGCCGGCCGCTGCGCGGCGATGCCGTACCGGTCACCGTCCTCGTTCTCGAAGAGACCGGGTCCGAAGCCGAACGTGATCGTGAGTCCTGCAGCGGGCAGACCCAGCGCCTCTCCCGTATCGTCCGGAGGCGCCTCGGCCGGTCCGCCGACCGCGCCGGTCGCGCTGACCTCGAGTCCTTGCGCCATGCGCGACGCCGCATACGACCAGTCCTGCAGCAGGGAGATCAGGTCATCGCGGTCGGTGCGCGGCATCATGTCGAAGCTGGCGAAGTGCAGATGGTCCTGCACCGGAGTGGTGATGCCCGCCTGATGCTCTCCGAAGAAGTCGTAGGCCGAATGCGCGTCATCGGCAGCCCTGGCACGCCCCAGTGCGACTCCCCCGGTAAGGCCGGCGCCGGTCCCGACAGCGAGCCCCGCGACACTGCCACCGATGGCCAGCCCGAGAAGGCCGCGCCTGCTCAGTCCGGTCGGGGTGGATGCCCCGCCCGACGTCGATTCGCCGTGCGCGGCACCCGCTTCTGACTCGTTCACGTCCGTGATCGTATCCGGTGGGCCGACTCGACGCTGATCAGTCGAGGACCGTGCTGGTGAGCTGCGACAGCGGCTCGGCCAGGGCGTTGATCAGATCGGTGAACTCGCGCTTGTCGGCCTCGGTCAACTCCGAGTAGCCCACGAATCCGGCTGCGAGCGAACCGTGGGTCGCGAGCGAGTCCTCGAGGGCGGTGTAACCGGACTCGATCTCGGCGACCAGTTCCTTGCCCTGATCGCCCTGTGCGGCGGCGAACTCCTGCACGAGCGAGAACGCCATCTTGGAGCCCTCAACGTTTGCCGCGAAGTCGTACAGATCCGTGCCGGACCACCAGTCCTCCTCGCCGGAGATCTTGCCGGTCGCGACCTCATCGAGCAACGCGATCGCTCCGTTGGAGATGCCGCCGATGCCCTGGTCGTCGAGCGCGGTGGTGAAGTCGTCGGAGTGCACGTAGTCGTACAGCTCCTGCACGTCGGCGAGCAGCAGGTCGCCGTAATCGGCACGCTCTTCCGGTGTCGACGGCGCCCAGTCCTGCCACGCAGGGGTCTCACCGTCCGCGTTCAGCGCGTCCTGCGCAGGCACCCACAGATCCTTCTCGATGCGGTGGAAGCCCGTCCAATCGAGCTTCTCGGCGACGGCGTCGACCTCGCGGTAGTCGATGCGCGGGTCGAGGTCGCCCAGCGCCTCCGCGACGGGCTCGATGCGCTCGTAGAAGGCGCGAGTCTGCGGGAACAGGGTGCGGGCGGTCTCGTCGTCGCCGGACTCGTAGGCGGCGACGAAGTCCTCGACGGCGGGGACGAGCTGACCGACCTGATCCTTGACGAAGGCACCGTAGAGATCGACCGCCTTCTGCTTCTGCTCGGCATCGGGCCCGTCGACCGCGACACGGTCCCCGGTGACGGTGAACGCCGTCTTCCCGACGCCGTCGCCGACCATGCCCGGCTTGCAGAGGGTGAAGTAGTCGCCCGGCTGGGCGACCACGGTCAATGTGCGCGATGCTGCCGGTGCGATGTTCTCGACCTCACCCACGATGCGGAGCCCGTCCTCGGCGAGAAGGTAGAACTCCGTCACCTGACCGCTGTCGTTCTTGACGTCGAAGGTGAGAGTCCCGCTCTCGGCTGTCGACGCCGACACGGCGCAGTCGCTGTCGGTCGACGAGACGTCGAACGCCGCCGTGGCCTGTGCATCGCTCTTCGCGACGCAGCCGCTGAGGACGAGCGCCGCGGCGCCGGTGGCGGCCAGCACCCCCAGGATCCGGTGCGAGGTGGTCATGCTGCTCCTTGAGGTGAGAGGGAGGGAGATGTCGATGAGGGCTCCGTCGGGCTCTGCGGCTTCGCCGCGCGGCTCGAGCGGAGGCCGCGGATGTACAGCCATCCGACGACGGAGATGTAGAGGACCCAGGCGACGACCTGCAACCAGGTCATCGCCGGCATGAATCCGATGGTCGCCTGCAGGATCGAGGCGAGAGGGCCGCCCGGGGCGATCGTCGCCGACACGTCGAATGCCCAGCCGAAGGGGAAGGCCGCCCATCCGACGGCCACGCCCCCGGTCACCGCATCGATCGGGGCCAGAGCGGTGAACGGGCCAGGGAGCGCTCCGGCCTCTTGGAGGTCCATGAGCGCGTAGGCGAGGACACCGGCGGCGACGATCACCAGGAAGCCCCCCGTCCAGGCGAAGAAGCGGCGGAGATCGAGTCGCAGCGCGCCGCGGGAGATCAGCCAGCCGATGATCACGGCAGCGATCAGTCCGAGCAGCGCGCCCAGCAGCGCCGAGGGGGCGTCTCCGAAGGACTGGACCATCGACCACAGCAACAGCGTGGTCTCGATACCCTCGCGCGCGACCGACACGAAGCCGATGGCGATCAGGGCCCAGAGCCCGCCGGCGGTGAGGGCGCGATCGATACCGCCCTCCAGCGTGGCCTTCATGCTGCGACCAGCGCGCTGCATCCAGAAGATCATCCAGGTCACCATGGTCACGGCGAGCAGCGAGAGACCTCCGCCGATCAGCTCCTGCGCCTGGAACGTCAGTTCGTACGCACCGAACGTGAGCACAGCTCCGATGCCGAGCGCCAGGACGATAGCGAGACCGACTCCTGCCCACATCTTCGGGAGGGCATCCTTCCGGCCGAGACGACGGAGGTAGGCGACGAGGATACCGACGACGAGCGCGGCTTCGAGACCCTCGCGGAGCCCGATGAGAAAAGTGGCGAGCACGGAAAACACTCTCTGCGGTGACTGAGGTAAGGCGGCCCTTACCGAAGGATGACTCTAGCACCGCGATCGACGTGCTCCGAACCCCGACGGCGGGAAGTAATGGATTGCAACACAGAGCACCCTCCCCGTCCAGGCGACGTAGCCTCGGTCCATGGCTGAACTCTCGCTCCCCGTCCTCGACCTCTCCCAGCTCGACGAAGGCCCCGACTCCGCCGCACGATTCCGTGAAGAACTGCGGGCCGCGACGCACGACGTCGGTTTCTTCTACCTCACCGGCACCGGGATCTCCCCCGAGCTCGAGGCCCGGCTCCATCAGGCGGCGCTCGACTTCTTCGCCCTGCCCGAAGAGGACAAGCTCGCGATCGAGAACGTGAACAGTCCGCATTTCCGCGGGTACACCCGAGTGGGCGGCGAGCGGACGCAGGGGAAGGTCGACTGGCGCGAGCAGATCGACATCGGCCCCGAGCGCGAACCCGTCGACGGCGGCCCCGCCTTCAACCGGCTCACCGGCCCCAACCTCTGGCCCGCAGCCCAGCCGGAGCTGAAGGAGATCGTCACGGAGTGGCACGACACCCTGACCGAGATCGCGCGCAAGCTTCTTCGCGCCTGGGCTGTCACTCTCGGCGCAGACGAGACCTACTTCGACGAGCCGTTCCGCGATCCGTCGACTCTGATCAAGATCGTGCGATACCCGGGCACGGACGAGCCGGAACCGCAGCAGGGCGTCGGAGCGCACAAGGATTCCGGTGTGCTGACGCTGCTGTGGGTCGAGCCCGGCAAGGGCGGACTCCAGGTCGAGCGTGACGGTGAGTGGGTCTCTGCTCCCCCGGTGCCCGGCGCCTTCGTCGTCAACATCGGCGAGCTGCTGGAGTACGCCACCGGCGGATACCTCAAGGCCACGAACCACCGTGTGATCTCACCGCGGGCACCGGAGGAGCGCATCTCGATCCCGTTCTTCTTCAACCCCGCGCTCGATCAGCAGCTGCCACTGCTCGAGCTCCCCGCTGACCTCGCTGCGCAAGCGACCGGAGTCACCGAGGATCCCGGCAATCCGATCCATGCGACCTACGGCGAGAACGCGCTCAAGTCTCGGCTTCGTGCGCACCCCGATGTCGCGGCGATCCATCACCCCGACCTCGTCGGCGCGACCGCCTGAGGGACGTCACAGTTCCGCCCCACCGCTGAGGGCGACGATCTCGCGCAGTGCCTGAAGGTGCGCGGCGAAGGCATCACGCCCCGCCTTCGTCGGACGCACCCAGGTGCGCGAGCGCCCCCCGACCGTGCCTTTGCGCGCGACCACATACCCGGCGGCCTGCAGGTGCGCGATCGCCTTGCTCAGGGGCGAGTCGCCGCACTGCAGCATCTCCCGCAGGGCTGAGAAGTCGAGCTCCATCCCGTCGCCCAGTCCGGCCATGAGGGAGAACCGGATCGGCGAGGCGAAGTTGTCGTCCAGCCGCGTGCGCGGGTGCGGGACGGAGGCGGACTCACGCACGTTCGCCGTGCCCCGCGACGAAGGAGACAGCCACGAACGACGCGATCACGCCGGCACCGGCACACACGCCGGCGATTCCTGGGTTGCCGAGGGATCCGGATCCCACGACGATGCCCACGGGTATGCAGGCGGCGACGAAGAAGACGGTGAGGTGCGGCCAGCGCCAGGACGCGCCGACTGCGGGGAGACCGAGCTCGGAGGCGGAGGCGGCGATCCACGCCACGAGGCACAGCATCACGAGCAGGGTGATGACGCTCCTCAGCACGTCGTCCGGCGATCCCGCGAGCATCGTCAGCACGGCGAACGCGACGCCGACGAGCACGGTGCCCCAACGAAGCCGACGCGGCAGCGGCCGGGGAGCCGGACGCGGACGACGCGGGTCACCCGCAGCCCGTATGAGCTGCACGACGCCATGCCCTCCGACTCCGACGAGCACGATGGCTGCCGGGATGAGCACCACCCCGACGGGAAGTCGCGTATCCAGAGCAGCGAACCCGAACACCACGAAGGCACCGATGACGATCACTGCGCCGCCGAGCAGCAGCGGCCACCGCGAGCGCGTCATCCGCCACTGCATACCCGTGCGCTGCGCCATCCCGGCGGACAGCTGCCCCCAGACCAGGAGAGTGAACAGCACGATCTGCGACGCCAGCACGTCGTCCTGCCGGAGGACGAGCGCGAAGGCGACGAAATACGCCGCCATGACCACGGCGTTGCCGATCTGCAGTCGGGCGAGAGCGCGTCGGTCGACGGCACGGTCACGCCGGTCCACCACCGCCTCCACCGTCTCGAGATAGCGCCGAGCGGTCTCCGGGTCCGGGGGCACCAGAGCGTCCTGACCTTCGATCGGCTTCTGCTCCATGACGACCTCCCCCGCTTTCCAGGTGGAAAGCTCTATGACTTTCCTATCGGAAAGTCAGGCGGGTGGCAACCGGCACCGCTACGCACGCGGGCACGACGAAGGCCGCCCCACACCGTGGGACGGCCTTCTCAAGAATGTTCTGCGCGATTGAACGCAGGGGTCGCGGTGCCTTAGCGGCGAAGTCCGAGACGCTCGATCAGCGAGCGGTAGCGCGCGATGTCGATGTCCTGGAGGTAGCCGAGCAGACGACGGCGCTGACCCACGAGCAGGAACAGACCACGACGCGAGTGGTGGTCGTGCTTGTGCTCCTTCAGGTGCTCGGTGAGGTCCTTGATGCGCTGCGTCAGCATCGCGACCTGCACCTCGGGGGATCCGGTGTCACCGGGGTGCGTCGCGTACTCTTCGATGATCGCCTTCTTGACGTCTGCTTCCAGTGCCATAGATTCGATCCCCTTTCAGCTTGTTGCGCGGCGCCCGACGCCTGATGCGTGGGCTCTCTTTATCCGCGGCCGATCAAACGGCAACCTGACGAGTCTACCAGTCGTCGGCTCGCTCGGGTGACACGGGCACCGAAGGGATGTCGGCGGTGGTCAACTAGTCTCGAACCGTGCAGAAGCAGTCCGAAGCGTGACCCCCAGACGCGGTCATCTGATCGACCTCTCCCCTCTCGCATCCAGCCCCGCATTCGCCCGGATGTGGATCGGCTCGACCCTGGCGGGCATCGGCGGCCAGCTCACCATCGTGACGGTCATGCTGCACGTGTTCGAGCTCACGCAGAACACCTTCGCCGTCTCCATGATCGCCGTCGCCGGACTGGTACCCATGATCCTCGCCGGCCTGTACGGCGGGATGCTCGCCGACGCGTTCGACAGGCGCCGGGTAGCACTCATCGCCGCCACCGTCACCTTCGCCTCCACAGCGCTCCTGGCCGCGCTCACCTGGACGGGCACGGAGACGATCTGGTGGCTGTACGCCCTGAGCATGATCAACTCGGCCGCCAACTCCGTGGGCATGGCGACGCGCACCGCCATCGTCCCGCGTCTCATCCCGCGGGAAAAGCTCGCCGCGGCGTCGGCACTCAACGGCGTCGCCTTCGGGCTCACCGTCATGGCGGGTCCCGCGCTGGCTGGCCTCCTCGTGGCCCTCACCGGCTACGGATGGACCTACACGATCGACGTGGTGCTGATGCTGTCGATGTTCCTCGGGCTGTGGACGCTGCCGGCGTTGCGCCCGGAGGGCGAGGTCGTCCGCCCCGGACTCGAGTCTCTGGTCGACGGCTGGCGGTTCCTCCGCAGGGCCGGCAACATCCGCATGCAGTACATCATCGACATCATCGCGATGACGTTCGGACAGCCGCTCGTGCTGTTCCCGGCGCTCGGCACGGTTCTCCTCGGCGGCGGAGCACTGACCACCGGCATCCTGACGGCCGCGGTCGCCGTCGGGACCTTCACCTCGAGTCTGTTCTCCGGCCGCGTCGTGCAGTACCGCTGGCACGGTCGAGGGATCGCGAGAGCCGTCGAGGCTTACGGCGCATCGATCCTGCTCTTCGGCGCCGTGCTGCTCATCGGCGCGCTCTCCGCACCGGCGAGCGAGGTCGAGCCACACGTGGGCCTCATCATCGCCGCGTGCATCGCACTGGCGCTCTCCGGCGCCTCCGACAACGTCAGCTCGATCTACCGCAACACGATGATGCAGGCCGCCGTGCCCGACGCGATGCGCGGACGCCTCCAGGGACTCTTCGTCGTCGTCGTCGCCGGCGGCCCCCGCGTCGGGGCGCTGTACGCGGGGACGCTCGCGACACTGACG
>NZ_QOAY01000288.1:12224-14275 GCF_003314775.1 Microbacterium sp. H6
GGCGACGCTCGCCCGCCGCAGCCGTCGTTTCCACGACTACGACGCAGAGAACCCCGAGCCCTGACGGGCCCGGGGTTCCGGTCTCTATCCGACGCGTCAGTCCTGCTGCAGCGCGCCCTGGAGGTCGAGGCTGATGGTCACGTCCTTGCCGACGAGAACGCCGCCGGTCTCGAGCGCAGCGTTCCAGGTCAGGCCGAAGTCCTCGCGGTTGATGACCGTCTTGGCGGATGCGCCGGCCTTGTAGTTGCCCCACGGGTCGCTGCCGAATCCGCCGAAGTCGAGCTCGAAGGTCACCGGCTTCGTGATGCCGCGGATGGTGAGGTCGCCGTCCACGAACAGGTCGCCGCCCTCGGCGCGTGCGCCGGTCGAGACGAACTCCATGGTCGGGAAGTTCTCGGTGTCGAAGAAGTCGGCGGAACGGAGGTGCTGGTCGCGGCCCTCGTCCTTGGTGTCGACCGACGTGACGTCGACGGATGCCTCGACCTTGGCCTCGAGAGGGTTCTCCGGAGCGATCAGGGTGGCGCTCTTGACGCCGAAGGTGCCACGCACCTTCGAGATCATCATGTGACGGACACTGAAGGTGACCTCGCTGTGCGAGGGGTCCAGGACCCAGGTGCCGGGACGGTAGCCGGGGATGTCGATGCTAGTCATTGCTTCTCCTCTGGAGACGTCAGCCGCAGCTGCGGCAAGGGACAGGGGCCGCGTTCACCGCGACCACTGTGACAACTTACATTCAGAAGCATGTATTCCCCTGAATGAAGAAACTTTTCCCGAACAGCACGAGGCGCCCCTCTCCCGAAGGAGCGGGGCGCCTCGTTGAGCGAGCCCGGATCAGCCGACGGCGACGAGATCGATGATGAAGATCAGGGTCTTGCCGGAGAGGAAGTGACCTCCGCCGACGGGGCCGTAGGCCAGGTGCGGCGGGATGATCAGCTCGCGGCGGCCACCCACCTTCATGCCGGGGATGCCGTCCTGCCAGCCCTGGATGAGACCCCGCAGCGGGAACTGGATGGTCTCACCACGGCCCCAGGAGGAGTCGAACTCTTCGCCGGAGTCGAACTCGACCCCCGCATAGTGCACGGTGACGGTGTCGCCGGGCTTCGCCTCGGAACCGTCACCCTCGATGATGTCGCGGATGACGAGGTCCGCGGGCGCAGGGCCGGTGGGGGCGTCGAACTCAGGCTTTGTGCGATCAGTCATACGTCCATCAAACCCGAGCGCGATGGACCGGGTCAACGCACCGGCACCTGCTCACAGCGAACACCTCGCAACTTCACCGAGGCGCCGGGGGAAGAAGCTCTTGACACTCGCGCGGGGCCGGGTGCACCCTGTTTACAGATCAACTCAGCGCCCGGGAGACTCGCAGGCATCGCCGCAGCACCGGGCGCTGAGTCTTGCCACAGGCCCGCGCTCCGCGGTCACCCGGCGTCTCCGCACAGCAGGTCTGCGATCTCCACGGGGTGGCTCAGCATCGCGCAGTGACCACCCGGGAGTTCATCCGCGGTCAGCCCGAGGCGGGTCGCAGCCAGGTCGCGCAGGAACCCTGAGGGGAAGAAGCGGTCGTCCGAGAACACCACCACTCGCGTCGACACGTCGGGCCACTCCCGAAGCGGCCACGGCCGCTCCATCGCCTCCTGCGACGGGTGCGCGCGCTCGCGCCGCAATGCCTCCTCTGCAAGCGCGCGCGGGACGCCGTTGTAAAAGCTGACGAGCGGATCCGCATTGCCGGTCAGCCCTCCGTCCTGCGCGGATCGGGACGCGGAAGCGACCGTGTACCCGGAGTTCTCCCACCACTGACTCGGGGACTCGTCCGGCGTGGGGATCATGCCAGCGAACAGGACGAGCTCATCGGCGGCGAGCTGTGCAGCGACCAGGGGCGCGGTGAACGCCCCGAAGGAGTGCCCGACGACCGTCACCTCCCGGCGTGCACCGACGATGTCCACGACCGCTTCGGCATAGTCCTCGAGCGTGAGGGTGTCGTCGTCGGCGGGCAGGTCAGGGGCGAACACCGCGTGACCACGCCTGCGCAGCTCGGCTGCCACGAGATGCCA
>NZ_QOAY01000288.1:14301-19924 GCF_003314775.1 Microbacterium sp. H6
GACCAGCCGACGTCACCACCGCCGTGGATCACGACGAACGTCCTCATCCGCCACCGCCCTTCCTTGCCAGAAGAGTACGCCGGCCGCGGCCGCACGTCAGTAGGCCAGGAGAGCCGCCCTCGTGGCCCTGGTGCGGATCAGCAGCGCACGCTCGTCGTTGACGGCCATCGGGTCGCGTCCCGTGATAGCCCGCTGCCGGACGGAGGCGAGCTCGGTCGCGTCCTTGATGAACGCCCGCATCAGCGGACGCCGGTCGCCGCGCAGCTGGGATGCCCACGCGAGACCCACCTTGCGTCCGCCGGGTGTGGCCAGCATCGTGACTTCCTCCGGGGTGAACCACCCCGCAGCGGCGTAGTCCTCCAGGCGGGCTCTCGTGAGTCGCGCCTCCTCCCGTCGCAGCGCGACGATGCCCAGGATGAAACCGATGAACAGCGGCACCTGGAGAGTGAAGTAGAGCCCGAAGAAGTCCGCGAAGGTCGCTGACCCGTTCCAGAGCGCGTGCAGCAGGATCGCTCCGACCAGACCCAGTGCTCCGGCTCCGGCCGCAGCCCGCGCCGAGCCGTGGCGACGAGCGACCATGCCGATCGCGAAACCGGTGATCGCGGTGAACATGGCGTGAGCGAAGGGCGAGAGGAGTCCGCGCACGACGAAGGTCACGGTCAGCTGCTCTCCCCCGCCCTCGATCAAGCTCACCCCGAAGTACTGGATGTTCTCGGTGAAGGCGAAGCCCGCACCGACCAGGGCTCCGTAGACGATGCCGTCGACAGGACCGTCGAACGCCCGACGGGCGAGCAGGAAGATGAGGAAGACGCCGAGGCCCTTCCAGAGCTCCTCCACGACAGGTGCCTGCACGACAGCACCGAACTCCTCAGACCGGATGCCGAACAGGAGCGTGAGCGCCGTGTCGACCAGCAGCGTGAGCCCGACCGCGGCCACCGCACCCCAGGCGATCGCGAATGCGACGAGCCGCTTGGGCTCGGGCTCCCAGCGATCGATCAGCCGGACGCCGAGGAACACGATCGTGAGCGGGATGAGCGCGAGGACCAGACCGACCACGGAGGCGAAGGATCCGAGCGCCCACACGAAGTAGCCCACGAGCGCGATCAGCAGGAAACCGAGCACGCCGAAGAGCCAGAGCGATATCGTGCGGCCCTTCCTCGTCGGCACGGGCAGAGCGGGAAGCGACTCCGCGGGCGATGGGGCGACCGGAGCCGGCGGCGTGTACGGAGTCGGCTGCGCGAGAGGAGAGGCGTAGCCCGCGACAGACCTCCTCGCAGCGGTCGGCGGCGTCGAGGCCACGGGATAAGCGGGTGAGTAGGGAGGCGGCGGTGTCGGTCCGGACGTCGGCTGCGACGCGGGCGGAGGAGCATACGGCGAGGGCTGCTGCGGCTGGGTCGGTCCTCCGGAACTCATAGGCAAAGCTTATGGGCACAACGTCGATGGTCCGGATATGGCGACGCCCTCCACCCGGCTACCTGCACCCACCCGGTAGCGTAGGAGCATGCGGTTCGCTCACCTGCGCCGTCCTGACTCCCCCCACGCGGCTCTCGCCGTGGTCGAGGGATCGGACGCCATTCTCGTCTCTGACCTCCTGACAGACCCTCCTGCCACCCTGCAGCAGCTGATCGAGGGAGGAGAATCGGCTCTCGACGCTCTTCGCGGGGCCCTGGAGAACGGCTCAGCCCCGCGGCACCCGCTCGACGGGTGGGCCTTCGACTCCGCGGTGCTCACTCCCCCCGCAGTGCTGGCCGTCGGCCTCAACTACGCCGCCCACTCGAGCGAGCTGGGGTTGAAGACGGACGCCGCGCCGACGGTCTTCACCCTGTGGCCGAACTCGCTCACCGGTCACGACCAGACCACGTCGTGGCCGCGCGCTCTGAGCGAAGCCGTCGACTACGAAGCCGAGCTCGGCGTGCTCATCGGCACCCCCGCCAAGGACGTCGCCGAGGCCGATGCCCTGACGCACGTCTGGGGCTACACGGTGGTGAACGACATCACGGCCAGGAACATCCAGTTCTCCGAGGCGCAGTGGTCCCGCTGCAAGTCGTTCGACGGATTCACTCCGACCGGGCCCTTCGCCGTGACCGCCGACGAGGTGGCAGACCCGCAGGACCTCCACATCTGGACCGTCGTGGACGGCCACACCGTGCAGGACGCGAGCACCGACCAGATGGTCCGGTCGGTCGCGAAGCTCATCGCCCACCTCTCGCAGTCGCTCACGCTGCTCCCCGGCACCCTGATCTCGACCGGCAGCCCCGGCGGTGCCGGATACTCACGCGACCCGCAGATCTTCCTCCGCGACCACTCCACCGTGACCGTCGGCATCGACGGCATCGGCGAGTTGACCACGCACTGCCGGATCACCGACTGAGCACGGACGATACGACGAGGGGGACGGATGCGCCGCATCCGTCCCCCTCGTCGTATCGATACGGTCAGATCTCGATCAGGTCTTCCGACGCCACCACCGGGATCGCCGCCGTGATCGTCTCGAGGCCGGAGAGACGTGCCGGCGACAGCTGCTTGACGACCTCTTCGCGAGACATCAGACCGGCTTCGACCACGAGGTCGGCAACGCTGCGGTTGGTCAGCAGCGCCGTCTTCGCCAGAGCGGCCGCCGCCGCGTAGCCGATGAAGGGCGTGAGGGCTGTGATGACGCCAACGGATGCCCCCACCATGGCGCCGAGGCGGTCACGGTTGGCGGTGATGCCGTCGACGCAGTTCACGCGCAGGGTCCACATCGCCTGACGCATCCAGGTGATCGACTGGAAGATCGAGTGCGCGATCACCGGCTCGAAGGCGTTCAGCTGCAACTGTCCTGCCTCTGCCGCCATCGTCACGGTCATGTCGGCGCCGGCGACCGCGAACGCCACCTGGTTCACGACCTCCGGGATGACCGGGTTGACCTTGCCTGGCATGATGCTCGAGCCCGCCTGCATGGCGGGGAGGTTGATCTCTCCGAGACCCGCCTGCGGTCCGGACGAGAGCAGACGGAGGTCGTTGCAGATCTTCGAGAGCTTCATCGCGTTGCGCTTCAGCGTCGAGGAGAACGACATGAACGACCCGGTGTCGCTGGTGGCCTCGACGAGGTCGCCGGCCGTGCGCAGGTCGAGACCGGTGATCTCACGCAGGTGCTTGAGGACGGCGGGTGCGTACCCCGGGTGGGTCGTGATCCCCGTACCGATCGCCGTCGCGCCCATGTTGATCTCGAACATGAGGGACGCGTTCTCGGTGAGTCGCGTGTGGTCGTACCCGAGGGTCGTGGCGAAACCGTTGAACTCCTGCCCCAGCGTCATGGGCACGGCGTCCTGGAGCTGGGTGCGACCGACCTTCAGCACATCGTGGAATTCGCGCGACTTGCCCAGGAAGGACAGCCGCAGCAGGTCGAGCTCCTCGAGCAGTGAGCGCAGGGTCAGCGAGAGGCCGATCTTCACCGCGGTCGGGTACACGTCGTTCGTGGACTGGCTGCGGTTCGTATGGTCGATCGGCGAGAGGAAGGCATAGTCGCCCTTCTCGTGACCGGCCATCTCGAGCGCGATGTTGGTGATGACCTCGTTCGCGTTCATGTTCGTCGAGGTTCCGGCACCACCCTGGATGACGCCGACCGTGAACTGCTCATGGAACTCGCCGTCGATCACGCGCTGCGCTGCGCGATCGATCAGATCAGCCCGCTCCGGATCGAGCACGCCGATCTCCCGGTTCGCACGCGCACTCGCCTGCTTGACCATCGCGAGACCGACCACGAGGTCGGGGTACACGGAGATCGGCCGCTTCGTGATCGGGAAGTTCGCGTCGGCGCGGGCGGTATGGATCCCCCAGTACGCGTCGACGGGAATCTCCATGCTCCCGAGCGAATCGGTCTCGGTACGGGTCAGGGTAGGCGCGGCAGAAGCCATGTCACATCCTCGTGGGTCGTGGCGGGTGAGAAGGGTGGGGGATGCCCCTCAGTCTACGCCGCTCAGCGTCCTGGTTTGCGGGAGAAGGCCTCGAGTCGCCCTTCCGGGCTGAGCTCCGCCATGCGTTCGAGCCAGTCCGCGGAGAAGTAGTCGCCGGTCTCGGCGCCGGTCACGGGGACGACGGTGTGCGTGATGGTGTCGGCGTACACGTGGACGAGCTGGAATGCCTGCGCGGCATCCATGCCGTTCACCTCGGCGGCGGGGCGCGCGACGTTCATCGTGTAGCAGGTGGCGGATGCGACGCTGACCGGAACACCGGCGAAGGTGCCGTGGGACGAGTAGTGCAGGTGGCCGGCGAGGATTCCGCGGACGTCGCTTCCCCGGATGACGTCGGCGAGCTCGTCCTGGTGCCGCAGCTCGAGGATGTCGAACAGCGGCAGGTGGCTCGGCAGCGGCGGGTGGTGCATGGCCAGGATCGTCCCGAGCGGCGCGGGTTCGGCGAGCACGTCGGCCAGCCACGAGAGCTGGCCCTCATCGAGGTCGCCGTGATGCCAGCCCGGCACACTCGTGTCCAGCGCGATGACCCTCAGGCCGTCGAGGTCCCAGATTCCCGTGACAGGGTCTTCCGTCGGCTCCAGACCGAGCAGCTCGGCGCGCAGTGCAGGGCGTTCGTCATGATTGCCGGCGACCCAGACGACCGGCGTGTCCAGTTGATCGGCCACCGGCTCGACGGCTGCCCGCAGTCGCCGGTACGCCTCGGGCTCCCCCAGGTCGGCGAGGTCGCCCGTCACGACGATCGCAGCCGGGTGCGGATGCACTGCCCGGATCGCCTCCAGCGTGCGGGCGAAGTTCGACTCGACGTCGTAGCGTCCGCCCAGCCGGATCCCCCCGGCGAGGAAATGCGGGTCGCTGACGTGGACGAGCACATGAGATGCGGGCTCGTGCCTGCCGAACACGTAGGGGCTGCCTGTTCCTGCGGACATGAGCCCCAGCCTATGGCCGAGCGTTCACCGAGGAGCGGGATCCGTGCGGTTCGCCGTCGATCAGTGTCCGAGGACCAGGAGCAGGATCCCGCTGACGACGGCGACACCGCACAGCGCGAAACAGGCATAGGCGCCGACCAGTGCGAGGGACTTCTGCCCCTCGGTCAGCGGGCTCTTGCGGGCGGCCTTGGCAGCCTGCTTCTCGGCGCGCCTCAGCTCCTTCTCCGTGATCACCGTGATCGCGTCGGTGAACTCGGCGGGGCTCACGACAGGTGCACGACCGCTGCGGACGAGGAGGCGGAGCCCCAGTGCGTAGAACGTCACGATGGCGGCGGCGCCGATGAGGGCGGCCGCGAACACCTGGAGGAACGCGAACCAGTCGATCGAGACGCTCATTCGGACTCTCCGTTCCGGCCGGCGTCGGGCTTCTGCGTCGTCGACGCGGTCTTCGATGCCTTGGTGGTCGCTTTGGCGTCGGCCTTCTTCTTCGCCTTCGCCGCCGCGTCCTTCTTCGCCTGGGCCTTGGCCTCGGCCTTCGCCTTGTCACGCGCCTCGGCCCGGGCCCGAGCCTCGGCCTTGGCCTGCTCGATGCGCTGCTGACGCCTCGTCGGCGGAGGTGTGTCCGGCAGCTCGATCGCACGGCCCGACTCGGCGACGTCGCTCATGGCGTTCGCCGGCGTCACGGCGTTGCGGCGTGACCGCATGAAGAGTCCGAGGATGATGGCGAGCGCGATGACGGCATCG
>NZ_QOAY01000288.1:19941-21874 GCF_003314775.1 Microbacterium sp. H6
TCACGACACCCCAGTTGCCGAGCCAGACGACGAGCAGCGCTGCAAGAGCCCCGACGCCTCCTGCCGCGGGGAGCGTCAGCAGCCAGCCGACACCGATACGGCCGGCGGTCCGCCAGCGAACGGTGGAGCCACGACGTCCGAGACCGGAGCCGATGACCGAGCCGGAGGCCACCTGCGTCGTGGAGAGGGCGAAGCCGAGGGCGCTGGAGGCGAGGATGGTGGCTGCGGTCGAGCTCTCCGCAGCGAAACCCTGCGCCGGCTTGACGTCGGTGAGCCCTTTGCCGAGGGTGCGGATGATGCGCCAGCCGCCAAGGTAGGTGCCGAGAGCGATCGTGAACGCACAGGCGATGATGACCCACAGCTCGGGCTCGTGGTGCGCTCCCGACTGCCATCCGATGGTGATCATCGCCAGCGTGATCACACCCATCGTCTTCTGCGCGTCGTTCGTCCCGTGCGCGAGCGCGACGAGGGACGAAGTGAAGATCTGCCCCCACCGGAAGCCATCGCGCCCATCGGGCTTCCCGTCGTAGCGACGGGTGATCGAGTAGGCGATCTTGGTGGCCGCGAATGCGATGAGGCCGGCGGTGACAGGGGCGATCAGAGCCGGGAGCACGATCTTCGAGAGCACCATGCCGAAGTCGATCCCGCTGATGCCCGCGCCGACCATGGTCGCGCCGATCAGTCCGCCGAAGAGGGCGTGGGACGAGCTCGACGGCAGACCGAGCAGCCAGGTCAGCATGTTCCAGGTGATGGCGCCGATCAGTCCGGCGAAGATCAGCGACAGGAACAGGTCGGTCCCCGCGTCTATGATCGCGTCTTCGCGGATGATGCCACCGGAGATCGTCTTGGAGACCTCCGTCGACAGGAAGGCGCCGACGAGGTTGAGGACCGCGGCGAGGAGGACGGCGGTCTTGGGCTTCAGCGCACCTGTGGCGATCGGCGTCGCCATGGCGTTCGCCGTGTCGTGAAAGCCGTTGGTGAAGTCGAAGAAGAGTGCCAGCGCGATGACAAGCACGACGATGAGGGCTGCGGTTTCCACCGTTCGCTTTCGGTCGTTGAGGAAGAAGGAGATGTCGACGTGATCGACGTGACGAACGAAGAGTTCACCGTGGGTTTGACTTCCGTTAACCGGCCCCGGTAAATCCTCCCACCCTCCCCCGTGCCGGTCAACTCGACCTGGGATAGCGTGAGACGGTGACTGATGCCCCCGCCACCGACCGCCGTTCGACGCTCCGCACCCACCACGGCGATACCTTCGATGATCCATACGAATGGCTCCGCGCCAAGGATTCCGCGGAGGTCATCGCCCATCTGGAAGCGGAGAACGCCCACACCGATTCCGAGACCGCACATCTCTCCGCGCTCCGCGAGACGCTGTTCCAGGAGATCAAGGGACGGGTGCAGGAGACGGACCTTTCCGTCCCCACCCGCCGTGGTGACTGGTGGTACTACAGCCGCACCGAAGAGGGCGCGCAGTACGGCATCCACTGCCGCGCGGCCGCCGAGCCCGGCGACTGGACTCCCCCGCGCCTCGAACCGGGAGTCCCCGTCCCCGGCGAGGTCGTGCTCCTCGACGGCAACCACGAGGCCGAGGGCCACGAGTTCTTCTCGCTCGGCGCCTTCGACACCTCCGACGATGCGACGAAGCTGCTCTGGTCCACGGACTTCGAGGGCGACGAGCTCTACACGGTGCACGTGCGCGACCTCGCCACCGGCACCACCCTCGACGACGAGATCCCGAACACGGGCGGCGCCTTCTTCACCCCGGACGGCACCGGTGTGCTCTACACGACCCGTGACGAGGCCTGGCGCCCCGATACCCTGTGGCTGCACCGACTCGGCACCCCGGTGTCCGAGGATGTGAAGCTCTTCCACGAACCCGACGAGAAGTTCTGGCTCGGCGCCGGGATCACCCGCAGCCGCCGGTACCTGG